>JABDPD010000243.1 GCA_013042895.1 Boseongicola sp.
CTCGAGATGACAGCTAAAGCCAACGGCATGTCAGATGACGCACACTGCCGTTTGATGATCACCCGTGGCGTCAAGGTGAAGCCATTTCAGCACCCTTCGCTAAGTCGCTCTGGTCCGACAATTGTGATCATCATAGAGCACTCCAAACCGGCGGAGGATGTTCAAACCAAAGGCATCCGCCTTGCCACTGTCCCTCAGGTGCGCGGTCTGCCCATGAGCCAGGACGCCAAGTATAACAGCCACTCAAAGCTGAACTGCGTGATTGCTTGCCTCCAGGCCGAACAGGCCGGTGCAGATGAGGGCTTGATGCTTGATCCGCATGGCTTCGTGAACACTACGAATGCCTGCAATTTCTTCATCGTGCGCAAAGGTCAGGTTTGGACTTCGACCGGAGATTATTGCATGAACGGCGTCACACGCCAGAAGGTCATCGACATATGCCGGGCGAACGATATTCCTGTTTTTGAACGAAACTTCTCGCTCGTCGACGCTTATGGAGCGGAGGAAGCCTTCCTCACCGGCACCTTTGGAGCACAAACTCCTGTTGCCGAAATCGACGGTAAATCCATTGGCGAAAACGGCGGGAATGGACCCGTTCTCGAGCGTATCCGCGCGCTCTACAAAGAGATGATCGTCAAAGCGACTACGTAATCCAAGTTGGCGCATTGCCCGAAACACGCCCCGTCACGGCTGCTTCAGAGCACGCGGCCAAGCCGCCAAAACGGACCTTTCGCCCGGACAAACCGAACGCGTAATGCGCGTATTTGCCCGAGTTCGTCATCAGCACTCTCGTCGCACTTGGGAAAAGCGGCTCGGTGATCGAACACCAGCAGATGTCAGGTAGAAACCGCACGCCCTGCCGCTCTAAAACAGCAACAACGCCCTCACTTCGACCGGCCGCGAGCACCTCTCGCCCAACTGTCACGATCACTTCTACTGCATCCGAGACCTTACGCCCTTCCAATAGTGCCGCCAACGTGCGCACCTCATCGAGCGACACATGAGGCGATCCGATCGCCACAAGCTCGACCGCCTCCTCGTCCGCATTCAACTCTCGCCAAGCATCTGCGAAATCCTGAGGTCCAATCGACACACGGTCCGCATCATCTGACGCCTTCAGACCACTCTCTGGGGTAATCCCTCGAATATGCAGCATCGGAGCGCCGGACATTGTCCCGAACGCCGCGCAAAGCGCCTTCAAGTCATCCGCACTTGGCGATGTGTGTTGCAACCCAACCAGAAGCGGCACCCGATCCGGTGAGACCTTCCCCGCAAGCCAACCTAAGAGCGGCCAAACAGCATCGTCCGCGCCCGCAGGTAAAGTCACCTCAACCACCCGCCGCGCCTTGCGCCCTGCCTCGGTATAAACACCTGAAACGGCGGCCCGCCCGGTCATTGCAATGCACAAATCGAGGTAATCGGGATGCTTTGGGGTTCGCGCACCCAGGACCGAATTCGCAAAGATGACAGCGTTGGACTCCGACCAGCCAATGCACTCGCCACGCTCAGGTCGGTCATCCAGCAAATAAGGCGCACATGTAAACGTTTGCTGTGCGCCCATCGAAACATAAGCATCCGCCAACCGACTGGCACGGCTCCCAAAATCCTCATCAACGCCTTGCGTGGACCAATTCTCACGATCGACCGAAATCGCATTGATCGTCGTTGGAATAGCGACCTTGGCCCCCATCTCGGCCATCTTCTCAGCAAAGATCAGGTTGGCCGAATGGGCCAGAATACAACCGTCAATATGCCCCCGACTGACGTCCATCAAAACACCCGCACCTTGCGCCACGGCCATCAAGCACACGATCTCTATCGCGACCTGTTTCGCAGCACCCGACCTGCCAGACAGCAAAGCGCGGTCCGCATCAGTCAACACCAAACTATTCACGTCAGCCCGTTTAATTGCGATGTCAAAGCCGTCCGCAATCAACCGCCCACCCGAAACCCGAGCTTCGCGTTTCTCCGACAGCGCGGTGTACTCCTCAGATGGCAGTCGTACCACCGTCACAGGTTGCTCGAAAATCCGCTCAGACACCAAGGCACCAAGCGTCAGAACCTCTTCATCCTCCTCAAAGACAAGGACCGCCGGAGCCAAGTCCGACAAAGCCAATTCAAGCAACACGCCGCTGCCGCTGCATGATCCACGCGAGGTGGGCATCATCACGACTTTGCCCGAAACAGTTGCCCCAACCTGTGGATGATGCGCGTCAATAATCCGCCCGTTTCCGGGATCTACGCCACCCCAAAAACTCAAGCCCTCATCGCAAACAAGGATTGACCCTGAGGCATCGCCCCCGGCCAGAAGCATCCCGGCGTCAAACATGCACCCTACCGTAATCCATAGCGCGCCACGTGTTCGGCCATTGCGGTAACAGTACGCGATCGCGCGCCCGCTATTGCCTGCTTCCCGGCAGCCAGCAAATATGGCGTTGAGATTGAAAAACCGACCGCGCGCTCGGGCTGCTCCTCATCTTCGGGGGCCACGAAATACTGTCCCGTTGCAACGAAAGTCCCGTTGCTACGCGCCACAAAGGTGTCCACACGGATGTCGACAGTTGCGTCCGGCACGCTTCGGAACGGCCAAGGATCCGGCGCGACTCGCGCACGTGTGACTGTCGTCAACGCACGTGAAAACCCAAGCGTCACATCCCGAACCGGATCATCCGCCCATAATGTATCGGGGTCCTCAATCAGCGTTCCGTCCTCGGCTTCGGTGACTAAAAACTCAGCCGACGCATAGGTTGGCAAAGAAATCTCACGCACGGAAACAGACGCGTATCTGATCCCGATCCTCTCACTCGGAACCGCCGTTTCTCCCGAATACCTAGTGATCTCGTTGCTTGAACTACACGCCGCAAAACCAAGTAATAAAAGTGGAAAAATCGTTGCTCGGATGAGTTTCATATCAACGTCCCAAAATAACGGAATTCGGCCGCCGCTCCAGCGCCCGACTCAAACTCTCGAAAGCTTCGGCTGCATTGCTTATGTCGCGCAAGGCAGCCCGCGCCTCGCGACTTAGCTCGGAATTCTGATCAACACCCGATAGTGCATCCTCCGCCTGCGCCACCAACGCCTCAATCCGTCCAGTCAGCGAAGGCAGCCCCACAACAGCGGTTTCGATAGCCGCCGCAGCCGTTTCTGCCGAGGCCAAGGTCTGGTTCAAATTGCGAACCGCCCCGCCCTCGCGCAACTCCTGTAAAGCGGCCTCAACCTCGGCTAGCGCCGTCGTTAAAGCGCCCGGCAGCGCCTGAGTGTCGTCGGATGCAATCAGAGCCTGCGCAGATGCCAAAGCTCCGCTCGCCTGCTCAACCATGATGTCCAGCGGAATCGCCCCCGCACGATCAGACAATTCAGTCAGCGAAGTCACCAACTCCGGCACGCCCTCTACGCTTGTCTCAACACCAGTCGCAGCGGCTGCCGCTGCGTCAATCGCGCCCTGCAAACGCGCAACCATATCCGCTTCGCTGAGTGCCGTGGTCACAACTCGCATATCGTCCGCCACGCCCTTCAATTCTGCCACCAATGCCGCGACTTCGGCCGGCAAGGCCTGCAATTCGGGTGCAGTCACAAGCCCACGTACATCTCCAATCAAACCACGCACCTCAGCAGGAACTGCCTGCGTGTCGTTCCCACCAACAAAACTTTCGGCGGCGTCCAGAAATCCGATCGCGCTGACCAAAAGCTCTTCAATCGGCAAATCGTTGATCCGTTGGAACACCCCCTCAGCCGTGGCTGAAACATCCGATATCTCACTGAGAGTGCTCGGCAAAATCGGATATGGGTCGCCGGAAAGGTCTATCAACTCAATCGGCGCCTCCGGCACTTCGATCATCTCGACTTTCAAGCCCCCCGTCAGGATCGTGGCAGTCGCCAACCGCGCCCGAAGTCCTGCATCCACTCGTTGCTCAAAATAGTCCAACGGATCATCAAATTCGGCCAAGTCCAGCGACAACCGCGACGGCACAAGTGCAAGTGTCGTCAAAAGCCGCACGCCGTCATCACCGAACCGGTCCTCATCCACGATGCCGCGAATACTCGACACTTCTCCAATCCGCACACCCTCCAACTCAACCGGAGCGCCCACCGCCAGACCGCTGAAATTCTCGCGGAATATGACAATGAGGTTTAGCTCAGTCCCTTCAGTTGTGTCGAAAAGACTGGCCCGGGCGCGACCTTCGTCAGCGAACAACCCAAACTCTGCACCATCAACGGCAGGCCGACCACCCGAGACAATCGTCTCAAAGGCCACACCGCCGCCGATCAACGACGCGAGTGATGTAAAATCCAACTCGGCGCCACCGGCCCCCAATGAAAACGTGAAGCCAGAAGTGTCCCAAAACCGCGTCGCGGACGTAACAATTCGATCATAAGGTTCAAAAATAATGGCACTCGCCCGCGCGTTGACCCCGTCCTCAGAAAGGCCCGGCTTGCCGATACGACCAACCTCTATCCCCTTGTAAAGTATGGGTGCGCCCTCGCTCAAAGCGGCACCCGGGCTAGCATTCAAAACGATCCGCAAACCCAATTGCCCAGCCGCGGCGAGTGGAGGTTCCGCCAAGGCAACGTGTCGCGATGCCAATCCACCCGGCGTGCTGTCCCACGTCCCCTCGATGTAGACCCCGCTTAAAACCGTATCGAGCCCCGTTACGCCTCTCGCTGTTACTTCGGGGCGCACAATCCAGAATTCAGCGCTGTCGTCCACGAAAGACGCGATGCTCTTTTCCAGCCGGACCGAGGCCAAAACCCGATCAAGGTTGTCGGTGAACGCAACGTCCTCGACTAATCCCACGTCCACATCGCGATACCGCAATACCGTTTCGCCCGGAGACATGCCCGCCGCACTGTCAAAGGCGATTTCAATCACCGGCCCGCGATCCGAATACGACTGCCACGCCACGCCCAGAGCCACTAATAGTGCGGCCATCGGCACCAACCATACGACCGACGCGCGCTCGAAGATCGATGCCCGCACCGAGCGAACCGGAATCTCTGGTGGTTGATCACTCACGCGCAATACCCGCCCCTCGGTCTTCGATGCCATCCCAAATCATGCGCGGATCAAACGCCTGCGCCGACAACATCGTGAAAATCACCGACAGCGCAAAGGCAAGGCTCGCAGGCCCCGGCTGGATAGCCGCCACGGCATTGAGTTGCACCAGAGACGACAAGATAGCCACCACAAAGACGTCGATCATCGACCAACGGCCAATGTATTCAACAATCTCATGCACACCGTGACGCGCTTGCGGCGCCGCACGTGAAACGCTTCCAACGCTGAACGCAAGAAACGCAATGCTCGCAAACTTACCGACCGGGATGACGACGCTGGCCACCAAAATGATCAACGCAATCCCATATGCCCCATGAGCCGCTAATTCGGCCACGCCGCCGACAATGGTCGCGCTTTCGGTGTGAACCAGCGTACGAGTTTCAAGCATCGGATAAATATTTGCCGGTACGTAACAGATCAGTCCTGCCAACCACCACGCCCAAACCCGCTGTAAGCTGCGCCGAGACCGCGAAACCACCCGGGCTCCGCAGTTCGGGCAGCTCTCTGTGCCCATCGGCCAGGCCCTCGCACAGGCGCGACAACCAACCAAACCCGCATCGCGGGCAGTCAAGACGGGGTCTGTGATCCCAATGCGTTCCATACCGACCAACTACACATGAACTTCTGCTGGATAACAATGAGCACGGTCAAAGCCGCAAACATCCAAAACGCCGGACCAAAGGTCACTTGCGCCAAATCTGCGACTTTCACCAACGACACTGCGCAGCCTATCGCAAAGACCTCCGCCATCGCCCAGGGCCGGAGCTCCTGGGAAACCCGGAACGCAGCGCGAGCGCCAGGCAAGGCCGGACGGTCCACTATGAACGGAGCCAATACATAGATGATCAATCCGGTCCTCAACGCCGGAATCGCCAAAATCATCGCAATAGTCGCGACGACCAGTACCGTCAAAAACCCGTCTGAAAATGCATAGGCAATGTCGAGCACAGATGCCGCATTCGCCACGCCTCCTGCCTCAATCCGCAAAAAAGGAAAAACCGCCGCGCCAGTGATAAGGATCAACGTTGCCACCGCTAATGCTACGATTTGCAAGGCCGCCTTCGCTCTCGGCGCAGCCAAGACCGTATGGCACCTTGCACAAATCGCAACCTCTCCTCGCGCAGGTTGGCGCACCCGATAGAGCGCGTCGCATTCGGTGCACACAATCAGATCTTCGAGGTTTGACGTATCAACCATCAGGCCTCACGGCGCTACAACGCCCTTCTTGAGGATGATGTTCCCGTAAAGCCGGGCCTCTCCGGTCTGAACGACCGCAAACCCTTCCCGAGCAAGATCGTAAAACGCAAAGCGCTCGACGTTCTTAATCGGTGCCGGGTGATCGGCCACCTCGTCGATTATCCGCTGGAACTCATGCACAATTGGAGGCGTCCCTTCTGGATCTTCCACCATTTGCATCACCTGAGCTGGATCCGGGACGAAGGAGTCCAACGGAAACAGCGTCAACACAGCTTCCAGCACATCCGTCGCTGAAATCCCGTCCATTCTGTGACACCGCTGCCCCATGGAATGGCCCGGAAAGTTAGCATCACCAATGACCAGAGTGTCGCCATGCCCCATCGCCTGCAGCGTCCAAAGCATGTCGGGGGAGAGTATATTTGGAATATTGCGTAACATGTTCTGACTTTCAGGCTATTCAACTCAAAACACAATCCTAAAGCGGGCGCCTGTCTCGCTTGGCTCCAGCGTAATCTCGCCGCCATGCGCCAAGAGAAGCGTCTGCACAATCGCGAGCCCCATGCCCGTACCGCCTGCATCGCGACGCGTAGTGAAGAACGGTTCAAAGCATTTATCCCGATTGCCCGACGAAATCCCCGGACCGTCGTCTGTGACGGTCAAGATTGCGCCGTCTGCGGTCATTTCACCCGCAATCGACATGGACTTCGCGCCTGCGCTTTCAGCGTTTTGCAACAAATGCCCCAGAACAATCCAAGCCCTTCAGCAGACAAAGGAAACACAACTTCGCCGCCGTTCACCTTCACATCCAAAGACGTCTCCGGCAAACCCACGCCTTGAAGCGTGACCAATCCGTGATGCATCGGATTGCGCGCAGCGGCGATCTCGCGTGCCGCCTCCAAGAGTCGCTCCAGCCGTGCCTCGGAGCGTTGAATCGTGGCAACCAAACCGGCCGCTTCTTCAGACAGAGCCTCATCAGCCTCCAAAAGCTCCGCCGCTCCCCGGATTGCCGTCAAAGGCGTCTTCAACTCATGGCTCACATGATCTGAATACGAACGCACGGCCAATTCGCGCGCCTGCAATACCTCTGCCATCTCCAAAACCGTCTGGCCAAGATCGCCAATCTCAGGTGTGCCAAAATGCGCCATCGGCTCGGCCACACCCCCACCCCGGATTACTTCAGCTCGCTCCGCAAGGCCCCGCACGGGTCGCAAGATCAAACGCCAGAGCAGCCATCCCAACACCAAGGTGGCCACCAAAGACACGACGGCCACCAATAACAGCGCTCGCCCACCGCTCAATCCCGGCGCCAGACTGCTTACCATCACCAAACCAAGAACGGGCAAGATCAGTACCGCTAAAAGCGAGCCCCCAAGGACAAGCATCAGCGGCGGCCGCCACTTCGCCTTTACACGCCGCCGCAAGGACCCATCCTCAAACCAACCCCATGCAGCGTATCAATCGCATCGTCCAAACCAACTTCGCCCAGCTTTGAGCGCAAATTCCGCAAATGACTGTCGAGCGTGCGATCCGAAACGATCATCCCTGGCCCCCAGATTGCATCCACCAACTTGGGACGCGAAAACACTTGAGAAGGGCGCGCCATCAAACGCGATAATATCGCGATCTCAGTTGCCGTAAGCTGAACGACGTTACCATCTACACGGCAGTCATGGGCTTCTGGCGACAACGACAACCGTCCCCGCACCATCGCGCGCTCTTTGGGTGCCTCAACTTTCGTACGCTTCAAAATCGCCCGCACCCGCGCCACCAGTTCGCGCGTAGAGAAAGGCTTGGTCACGTAATCATCCCCGCCAAGCTCAAGACCAAGAATCCGGTCCACCTCGTCATCACGTGCGGTAAGGAACAGAATCGGCACCTCCGAGTCGCGACGAATGGCACGGCACAACTCGAGCCCGTCCATCTCCGGCATGCCGATGTCCAAAATCGCTAGATCCGGCCCCGATACTTGAACCGCTCGCAACCCTTCCGCGCCGTCACGTGCCTGAACGACACCATATCCAGCGCGCTCCAAGGCAATCTTCAAAACATCCCGGATCTGGCTGTCGTCATCGACCACCAAAATCGTCACTTCACTCATTTGCACCAGTTCTCCTCGCCGAGGCAGCATAGCTATGGATGGACCGGGGCGCGAGGGGATTGAACACCCCGGTCTTCCGCCTGCCTCCGAAACGACCTTTAGCGGCAGGATAAGCAGGCTTGGGATACAAAACGTGCAGAGTCCGTGCAGCCTGCTTCATCCTTTCAGGAATGCTGCGGGGTCCGGGGGAGAGCCCGGGTCCTTAAGGGGCAACCAGCGCGAACCTCAAGTCCAGCGCGCGTCCCGCAGCCTCACGCAATTGACACGAGGTCACCGCCTCATTCGAGGCAGTTTCGCACCGTGCGACCATTTCGGCGCCAATCCGGCGGTGCGCCTCATCAATCCAGTCAGGCCCACCGAGCGAGCGCCGCAAGGCAAGATAGATGTCATACCCATAATGTTCCCAAATCGACGCTTCACGCGCTTCACAGGCCACCGCATCGTCCTCACACGACCGCACCAGCAGCCCAATACAGCTCCGCGGTGTTTTTGTTCCCTGCAAACACGCAACTATTTCGGCGCGCCCCGTCGCATTCTTGGACACGTCAGAAACACCCTGAAAAACCGCAAAGTCTTCCAGCAAAAGCGCATCTGCCTTGACGGGAAAAGGGCTCAGAAACCCTAGCGCCAAAATCAACAAAAACCGCATGTCGCACGTCCTCCCCGTCCCGCCTATCATGAAGCTCGACGTGCACCAAAAACAACAGCTCGTGAGCGAGGCACCAACGCCCCCTTCCCGCCAGCGCGCCCGCGTCCTATAAGCCGCGCGAACCATCTTTGTGAGACAATGATATGCGCAGTGCCACGATCACGCGAAAAACCGCAGAAACTGATATCGCTGTAGAGATAAATCTCGACGGTACCGGTGTTTACGACAACCAAACCGGTGTCGGTTTTTTCGACCACATGCTTGACCAACTGGCCCGCCACGCACTGATCGACATGAAAATCCGCGCCACTGGAGATCTGCACATCGACGACCACCATACCGTTGAGGATACCGGCATCGCACTCGGCAAGGCTCTGGCTGATGCCATGGGCAACAAGCGAGGAATCCGCCGTTATGGAAGCTGCCTCCTACCAATGGACGACGCTCTTGTGCGCGCGGCACTCGATCTGTCTGCACGCCCCTATCTTGTGTGGAACGTCGACCTGCCTACGGCGAAGATCGGGCAGTTTGACACAGAGTTGGTCCGCGAGTTTTTTCAGGCCTTCGCCACCCACGGCGGTATCACGCTGCACGTCGACGCCTTGCATGGGCTCAACAGTCACCATATCGCCGAGGCCGCTTTCAAAGCAGTTGCGCGGTCTTTGCGCGACGCACTCGAAGTGGACCCGAGGAAATCGGACGCCGTGCCCTCGACCAAAGGCACGCTCTGACCGCGCCCGGCGCGAGGGGCCAGCCCCTCGCACTCCCCGGGATACTTTAAAACAGTAGAATGAAAGAACAGCGCATGCTGACCGTCCTCATCGACTATGCCGCTGGCAACCTGCACTCCGCTGAGAAGGCCTTTCAGCGCATGGCGCGCGAAGTGGGCGCCGGCGCTGTGCTTGTTTCGGACCGTGCCGAAGATATCGCCAGAGCAGACCGGATTGTTCTGCCAGGCGACGGTGCCTTTCCTGCTTGTATGAGCGAGCTGCAGGGTCAAGCTGGGCTGTTTGAGGCCCTCAAGGAAGCGGTCGACGTCAAGGGTCGACCTTTCCTCGGAATTTGTGTCGGAATGCAGTTGATGGCTCGCGCTGGCCACGAGTATGAGACTACACCAGGCCTCGGCTGGATCGACGGCGAAGTATACGAGATTGAGCCGACGGATAAGACTCTGAAAGTTCCGCACATGGGATGGAATGACCTGGTTATCGACCAGCCTCACCCGGTCCTCAAGGGCATCGCCACTGGAGACCACGCGTATTTCGTGCATTCTTACCAAATGCAGGTCGCAGACAGAACGCAGCTTCTTGCACATTGCGAGTATGGCGGCCCGGTCACGGCAATTGTCGGAACCGGCACCATGGTCGGCACGCAGTTTCACCCCGAAAAGAGCCAGTCCGCGGGCTTGCGCCTGATTGCGAACTGGTTGACCTGGGCCCCCTAGGCGTTGCCCTCGCAAAGAAACCTGCGCGCGGTCGCACCGACGTAATACCGACGTGAAACCGATGTGGTGCAGACGCAGATAGTACCTGTGGATTTCTCAGTTCACGCGTGTCCAGTTCTGTGCACGGCAAATGCCAAAAACACAGCCAGACACCTCAAGAGCCGATCCCGAAAGCTCCATTTTGGAGCGATAAACCTTGTCGCGATCAGGCGCCCAGATCTTACCGCCGCTATAGTTGCCGCCGCCATCTGATTCCATGTCCCAGATCATGCGTTTGCCGATATTGGAGCTCTCGATCTCGGCGCCAGAAGCATCGAAAGCCTTGCGGATAACACCGCAAATAGCTGCCTCACAAGCATAAATCTCGACGTGGCTATAGTTTCCATCATCCCCTGGCTGGGTTTTGTAGAGACCAATTATTGCGTCTTCCGCCGCCACAGGGGCTGCAATCAAGGCAGCAATGACGGCCAGTGTTGCGCGAAGTTTCATTCGTGTTCCTCCCATTAGTCGCGCCGACCTGACAAAAAGCCTCACGTGGCCGCAAGTGTGACGTTGGGTCCCTTCCCCCTTGCCCCTTACGTCAAGCCGGGGCATGACGTCGCCAAAACGTTTACGGAGCCGCACACCAT
>JABDPD010000246.1 GCA_013042895.1 Boseongicola sp.
CTGCCTTACTGCTGATGGTCAATAAATTCTTTCTTTCCCATGGGTTTATCGCGCTCACTTTATGTGCTTCCGCGCAAGAAGCGCCGGCGGTAATGGAGATCTCCGCCGCCCCCGAACGCCTTTCGGTAAGCCCGGCACCACGCGACAACGACCTGCCGCGCTCGCGCTGGGAGCACCGCGAAGGAGGCTTGCTTTGGACTCGCGTCGCTCTGGCGGCGGTCGCCACACATGGCGCGCCTTTGCTTGATGTGATCCCGAGCGATATCGCCGAATGGTGTCCGGCCTATCCAACCCAATCACGCGAGAACCGCACGGCTTTCTGGACAGCGCTTCTGTCGACGCTCTCGCGGTATGAAAGCACGTGGAACCCGCGCGCAGTCGGTGGAGACGGTCGGTGGTTTGGTCTTCTTCAGATTTACCCACCAACAGCCGAGTTCAGGGATTGCCGCGTGCAAACTGGCGAAGGGCTCAAACGCGCCAGCGCCAACCTTAATTGCGCCGTGCGCATCATGGCGATCACCGTCTCGCGGGACGAAGCGATCTCGGTGAAAGACACGCGTTGGCGCGGAGTTGCCGCCGATTGGGGACCCATCCGAAACGATTGGATGCGCCGGGATATGCAGCGCTACACGCGCAAACAGTCTTATTGCCGCTCGTTAGCCGATGTACGTCCAAGGCCCCGCCCGAACATTCAGGCCGCTTTAGCAGAGTAGACTGGAAAATCCGGGTTTTCGGTGATTTTAGGCGCACCGGTGCGGTCGAAAGTGTCACCGAGCTTGGCTCGAATTTGATCGAGCGGAATGTGCCACAGACGCGGATAAATCACACCAAGGTGTCGCCGAACAAGCCCGTCGAAAGCATCGCGGTAGATCTCTAGCTGTTCGCCGCTCGCCTGCTCGCATTCTTTGAGTAGAGTAGACGCGGCCCAATTCACATCCGCTTGGGTGCCTGAAAGCCGTGCCAAATCCATTAAGCCTTCCGCAAGACGCTTTGCATCGACATGCTCGCGCAGATCGGGGCAATCGGCCAAAGCCGGCAGCACGCAAAGCGCATAGCCGCCCTTGCCCAATGTCTCGGCTGTGCGGGCTTCCGCGCGATCGGCTTCAGTGTTGAAAGTACGAAGATTAATCGGCCCATCGCCAAAAAGCTGAGGCATATGAACTTCATAAATCGCCGGATTTGAAGGATCGAGATCGATCCAGTCATCAAACGCAGGCTTAAGGCGCGTCGCGCCGTCAGGCATTCCTAAGGCCAGCTCGTAATAGGCACTCGCCAGCAAAGGCGACATATGCTGAACCGGATCGAACTTGGACAGAATAGCTTCAGCCTTCAAAAAGTGCTGTGCCATAAGACGCCACGCCCGTGAGCGCTCGCTCTCAGGCCAGAACTCGGCACGACAATTGTCGGCCACAAGCATATGCGCACACGCTGCCAAAACCGCGTGAACCGGATCTTCAGGGGCTTCGGTGTGGCGCGCGACATAGTCGGCGATCATCTCATTGGCCTCTTCCAGATCATCCAAAGTGTTGCGAGGCGCTTCGTCTATGCAAGTCTGAAGTGGCAAGAGACAGGTCTCAATGGCGATGTCGTGGTGCCGGGTGCCTCCGGGAGTGGCGTCAAGCCGTCGCTCCCATGTGGAAATTTCAAGCGACAATTGCTGCCATTCGCACCGCGCAAACAAGTCTGAAACGCGATTGGCAACAGCAGAGTGTGCGACGAGGTCAGGATCGTTGCGCACCACGGGAATAAGCAATTCCCGTGCAAGGTCGGACGTTGACATAGGCTCGGCGCGTTTTTCCAATGCAGCGTGACGGAAACTGCGCAAACTGCCCATGGTCAGAGCCCCAAGCAGGGTCAGAGAAAATGCGACGCCAACCGGCCCCGACAGTGTCTCTGTCAGGCTGCTCAGGTAGGGGGCAGTATCGATGGGCATTTCTGGATCTTCTTCTGTGTCGCAACGCAACGACACAAGCGTGGGATTTGGGCATCTTTAAGGCGATTGGAGGGAAAACCGCTATAATCTTGGCGTTTGGAGCGGATTCTGTCAGCTTTGGAGCCTTCAAAGCATTCTTGTATAGCAAGGTCGGATTTCTTGAAGCGCGGTCCCCAACCCGCCTAAAACAGCCGCTTCACCTGAATGCCGCGCGCCTCCAAGGCTTCATCCAACAGTCGCCCGGAAGGCAAACAAGGCCCCGGAATGTGCAGCTTCGGCCCGGAATGGCGAAAGACCGCCACACGCTGAGACAAATCAAATGACGTGCGCGCCCGCACATAGTCGATGTCCGAAAGGTCAACCTCATCGCCCCGCGAACCAAGCTTCCATGAGATCTTTGTGTCATCCACACGCACAAAGGCCTCAGTATTGGCAAATATTGTCCAGATCGCCGGCGAAATCAGCACCGCGAAAGCCGCCACTATGAACGGATGCGCCTGCAGCCAGAATGCCAGCACCAACACTAGAGCAATCGCCACGCCAACAGTCGCGTAGCTGCTGGCATTTCTCGAGTCTCGTCTATGTATAAAGGTATTGGTCATCCAAGCTTGGGTGCAGCAGCGAAACAGGAATGGCAAGCAAAATGCCCAAGTTCACCAAGGCAAATCTTCCGATAAAGGACTGTGCTACCTGTGGGCGTCCATTCGCTTGGCGCAAAAAATGGGCGAAGGTCTGGGACGAGGTCAAATATTGCTCCCAACGCTGCCGTCACGAACGGAATACTTAGGTATACCGTCTCTTGCCTCTGAGCGACGGGTCTTTTACTTCACCCCGAACAGACCAAAAGGGGACAACGTCATGTCAAATCGTGTGAACCGCGCCGGGCTGCAGGTCGACAGGCTGCTTGCAGATTTCATTGAAACAGAAGCTCTGCCCGGAAGCGACGTCACCGCAGATGATTTCTGGAGCGGTCTCAGCACACTTGCGCATGACTTTGGCCCAAGAAACCGCGCTCTTTTGGAAACTCGTGAAACGATCCAGACCCAGATTGACGACTGGCATATCCGCCACCGGAACCAGCCCCACGATCATCAGGCCTATACCGCATTCCTGAATGAGATAGGCTATCTTGTGCCCGTCGGTGATGATTTTGAAATCTCGACCGCCAACACAGACCCCGAGATTGCTGCTGTTCCTGGGCCTCAGCTTGTCGTGCCAATCACCAACGCACGCTATGCGCTGAACGCCGCGAACGCGCGGTGGGGCAGTCTTTATGATGCGTTTTATGGCACCGATGCGACAGACGGCGTTCCTCCAAGCGGTCCCTACAACAAGGGTCGGGGT
>JABDPD010000248.1 GCA_013042895.1 Boseongicola sp.
TCGGCGTCAATCATCGGCCCATCCCCCGGACCGCGCTTTGGTCCTTATGGCTGCCGTTGGGCTTCCATCAGGGCGCGGAGCAGTTTCTCTTCGCTCATGTCGTCCTCAGCCGGTTTGTCGGCTTCGGCCCCCATCAAGAGCGCCATGGCGTCCTCTTCAGGCTCATCAACCTCAATCTGAGTCTGGTGGCTTTCGATCATGCGCTCACGCAGTTCGTCAGCAGATTGCGCTTCGTCCGCAATCTCACGCAGGCTTACGACAGGGTTTTTGTCGTTATCGCGTTCAACCGTAAGTGCGCCACCCGTCGAAATCTCGCGGGCGCGATGGGCTGCGAGCATTACAAGCTCGAACCGGTTTGGTACTTTGTCAACGCAGTCTTCAACCGTCACGCGGGCCATGTGTCTCTCCGTCCAGAAGGGGATCAGGCAGGACACCTAGGGGTCGTGGGCGAGAAACACAAGATGATTTTAGGATTTAGCCCTGTTTTCAGCGCTACTCTCCCGAAAAAGACGATCATTTATTGGTGGGCATGTGATGAACCTGCAAAAGGAGCGAATCGAAGTTCACAGAGCTCGACCATCGTTGCCAAAGCAACGACAGAGAATTTGCGTGAAATAGATAGTTGCAATCGCATATGTTTTTTGACTTATATCGCCCACTGGCGGGCATTTGTTACCACTCACACAACTATTGTGCCCGGCCGGTTAGATAAATCGGGAAGGACAATTATGTTCTATAGGGACGAGCAGCTTGCGCTGTTCATCGATGGCGCCAATTTGTACGCCGCAGCGAAATCGCTTGGGTTTGATATTGATTACAAACTCATGCGCCAGGAATTCATGCGACGCGGCAAACTGCTCCGTGCGTTTTACTACACCGCGTTACTTGAGAATGATGAGTATTCACCCATTCGACCTTTGGTCGATTGGCTACACTACAACGGGTATTCCATGGTCACCAAACCGGCCAAGGAGTTCACGGACAGTCAGGGTCGCCGCAAGGTGAAAGGCAACATGGATATCGAGTTAACCGTCGACGCGATGGAGCTTGCGCCTCATGTTGATCACGTTGTGCTGTTTTCTGGCGACGGAGATTTTCGCCCACTGATCGAAAGCCTTCAGCGACAGGGTGTGCGCGTTTCGGTGGTTTCGACAATTCGTAGCCAGCCTCCGATGATCGCGGACGAGCTTCGCCGCCAATGCGACAATTTCATTGAGCTTGAAGAGCTTCGCGACGTGATCGGAAGACCAACACGCGAACCGCAGGGTGACGCTGAATAACAAACACGTTTGCGCGCCGGGGACTGGACGCCTCGGCGCGCAACGCTTAGGTCTTCTGTGCGGAGATCTTCAATATGACCAAACCAGCCCTCACACTCTATCTGGCAGCTCCTCGTGGCTTCTGCGCCGGTGTGGATCGCGCCATCAAGATCGTCGAGCTGGCGATCGAGAAGTGGGGCGCGCCTGTTTATGTCCGCCACGAGATTGTGCACAACAAGTACGTGGTGGATGGACTGCGCGAACAAGGTGCGGTTTTCGTGGAAGAGTTAGACGAATGCCCTGATGATCGTCCGGTAATTTTTTCAGCTCACGGGGTGCCAAAGGCAGTGCCCGCCGAAGCCGCCAAACGCGAAATGCTGTTTGTAGATGCGACATGCCCACTTGTGAGTAAGGTCCACATAGAAGCCGAACGACATCATGCAAACGGGCTCCAGATGGTGATGATCGGTCATGAGGGACATCCCGAAACTGTGGGTACGATGGGTCAGCTTCCTGACGGGGAAGTGATCCTGGTCGAAACGGTTGAAGACGTCGCCGGCATTACTCCGCGTGATCCCGAGAAGTTGGCGTTCATCACGCAGACCACTTTGTCCGTGGATGATACAGCAGATATCGTGCAAGCCCTTCAAACTCGCTTTCCAAGCATTGCTGGACCTCACAAAGAAGATATTTGCTATGCCACGACGAACCGTCAGGAAGCTGTGAAAGCCGTGGCTCCCAAGATTGATGCGCTCTTGGTCATTGGTGCCCCAAATTCGTCAAATTCCAAGCGTTTGGTTGAAGTCGGGAGGACTGCCGGCTGTGGCTATGCTCAGCTTGTACAGCGCGCAACCGAGATTGACTGGCGCGCGCTCGAGGGCATCGGGGCACTTGGACTGACCGCAGGGGCGAGCGCTCCTGAGGTTTTGGTAAACGAGGTCATTGATGCATTCCGGGATCGATTTGATGTGACGGTCGAATTGGTGGAAACCGCCAAAGAACGTGTAGAGTTCAAAGTACCTCGCGTTCTGCGGGAGCCAGCTGCGTGACACTTCAGTTTGTTTTGACAGCCTTCGTCGTTGTGATCGCGCCAGGCACCGGAGTGATTTACACACTGGCCCTGGGGCTGGGCCAGGGACGACGTGCAGCCATCGCCGCTGCGTTTGGTTGCACCTTTGGGATTGTGCCGCACCTTTTGGCCGCGACGCTTGGATTGGCGGCAATCTTGCACACGAGTGCGGTGCTGTTCACAGTCGTGAAATTCACTGGTGTGGCGTATCTGTTGTATCTGGCCTGGCAAGCAGTGCGCTCTGACGGAGCGCTGGCCATTCAGCCAAACCGGAGTCGCGACGCAGATTGGCGGATTGCGCGTCGCGGCGCGTTGATCAACATTCTGAACCCGAAACTCTCAATCTTCTTCCTTGCGCTATTGCCTCCATTTCTATCCGGCAATGCAGCGACCGCGACCAGCGAGATGATTGCCATGGGCACGGTTTTCATGGCGATGACCTTCGCGGTTTTTGTGGCGTATGGTGTCTTTGCTGCCGCTGCCCGTGACTACTTGCTGCAAAGCGAGCGAGTGATGACCTGGCTGAACCGCAGCTTCGCAGCAATCTTCGCCGCTCTTGCAGGGCGGCTCGCACTGGAGCGCGCATGAGTATTCCCCGCTCGGCGCTGATACTGGGATTGGCGGGACTGATCCCCTTCCTGTGGGGCGCATTGACCTTGTTGTCTGCCGATCTCGCGGAATGGGGCGTGCGAAATATCGGCCCGCGCTTTGCTGGACCTTTTGTGATGCTGCAGTATGGCACGATCATTCTGGCATTCATGTCAGGTGTACTGTGGGGGTTCGCAACGCGCGCAACCGGCGAAGCCGCAACGATGGGATACGGTCTGTCCGTCTTGCCCGCGCTTTGGGTTTTCTTCACAGTGGGCGGAGGGCCCGCGACCTCGGCGATCTACTTGATTGCGGGATTCATAGGGTTGCTGGCACTTGATTGGCATTTCTGGCGGCAGGAACTTGCGCCGAAATGGTGGATGAGATTACGCGTGCTTTTGACGGTGGTTGTTGTGGCGTGCTTAAGTCTATTGGTGTTGGGATGA
Organism: Boseongicola sp.; assembly: GCA_013042895.1. GTDB lineage: Bacteria > Pseudomonadota > Alphaproteobacteria > Rhodobacterales > Rhodobacteraceae > Boseongicola. The sequence continues at coordinate 3,363 of JABDPD010000248.1, forward strand.
CGGACAAAGAAACACTCGACGCATATGCCGCAAAGGCCGAGGATTACGCGAAACGTTTCTCGAGCGACAAGCCCGACTTGCATCTGGCTGCCTTTATGCTGGCGGTTCCAAAAGAGGGACGGGTGCTAGATCTTGGGTGTGGAACTGGACGCTCGACCGCCTTCATGAAGCAGGCGGGCCTAAAGGCGGATGCCTTGGATGCATCGCCTCAAATGGCCGAAATTGCTCTGAATGAGAACGGCGTCGATGTTACGATTGGTGGTTTTGAGACGCTCGACGCTAACGGTGTTTACGATGGGATATATGCAAACTTCTCGCTGCTTCATGCCTCGAAAGCCGACATGCCTGAGCATCTGGCGCGCATTTCCAAGGCAATCGTACCGGGCGGTTTTTTCCATATCGGACTAAAGACTGGCACCGGCGAAAAGCGCGATGCTTTGGGGCGGTTCTATGCGTACTACACCGACGCCGAAATCACGGGCCTCTTGTCTGATGCTGGTTTTGTTGTGATTGAGCGCAGTTTTGGCGCGGATGCGGGGCTCGACGGCACCGTCGCACCATGGATTATCTTGCTCGCCGGTAAAGTCAAATGACGCTTACGCTTTATTCAATGCCGTCCTCAGGCAACAGCTACAAGATCCGCCTCATGTTTGGTTTTCTGGGGCTCGAGTATAAACATATCGGCCTGGAATATGAGACGCCAGAGCTTGCCGAGGCTCATGCGACCGGGGCACTGCCCATGGGAAAACTGCCCGTGCTGGTTTTGGACGATGGAACACCTTTGCCGGAGTCCAATGCGATCCTCTGTTTCTTGGCTGAAGGTACGCCCTGGATGCCACGCGATCCACTAGACCGTGCGCGTGTACTTGGGTGGATGTTCTTTGAGCAAAACCGCCACGAGACTGTGATCGCGGTACGGGCTGGCATCCAGAAGTACGCAAGTCGAGCGCATCTTGCTACGCCAGAGCGCTTGGCTGAATTGCTTGAGGCAGGGCACAGTGTTTTGCAGGTGATGGAAAATCATCTGGCCGAGCAGGACTGGTTCGTCGGAGACGGTCCGACGGTCGCGGATGTGGCGCTATATGCCTACACTCACACGGCCGGTCCGTATGGCGGTTTCGAGATGGAAAGGTTTCCGAGCATCAACAATTGGCTGGCACGTGTCGCCTTGCTGCCCGGATATGTTGGGCTGGAAGAATTACCGGAATGACAATCTTTTACGCATTCACCGACGGGGCCTGCTCTGGCAATCCGGGCCCCGGTGGCTGGGGCGCTCTTCTGCAAGCCAAAGACGGCGACAAGGTTCTCAAGGAACGCCCGCTGTCAGGGGGCGAAGCACTGACCACGAACAATCGCATGGAGCTTCTGGCCGCAATCAATGCGCTTGAGGCATTGGAGCGAAACACCGAGATCACCATCGTAACGGATTCCACTTATGTCAAAAACGGCGTGACAAGCTGGATCCACGGATGGAAGCGGAACGGTTGGAAAACATCGGCGAAAAAGCCCGTTAAGAATGATGACCTCTGGAAGCGCTTGGACGATGCGCAAGCCCGTCACACCGTGACGTGGGAATGGGTCAAAGGGCACGCAGGGCATCCCGAGAACGAACGGGCGGACGAGTTGGCGCGCGAAGGTATGGCTCCGTTCAAGCCCTCAAAGGAACAGTAATTCCGGTGTTCGCTCAAGCATCCATCGCGCAAAGGCGCTAGCGCTTGTTTCTCCGCTTCCGGGCGATTGCCTCGGATGGGATGAGAATGAGGGCGCCCAGGGCTCCGATAATGGCGTTCACGCCGTGGCTACCAAATGAGATGCCGAACATCACGCGCGCCATGAACAAGAGGAACACGCCGCCCAAAGCAATGATGATCGCTTGCAGAGTTCCGTGATGCGTGAAGTCCCACTTCTCGGCAAAATATGCCGTGACACCACCGATTATCATTGAACCCCAGAATGCAAAAAACATGCGTCTACCCCTGTTCAATACCGGGGCCATTCTGCCCCAGGACACCTAGAGGGTATTTACGAATGGGTGAATGTGAAAGGGTCAGAGAAGTGTTTTTGGCAATGTCATGCCGCGCAAGATGTCTGCCGCGCTCATTGGGCGCTTGCCCGCTCGCTGCGCTTCCAGCACCCGGATCGCACCTGACCCGCAAGCGATGACGAAGTTGCCAAGGTGAGAACCGGCCTTGGCCTTGCCATCGACCAGCTCAGATCGCAGTAGCTTGATGCGCTCGCCTTCAATCTCGCACCAGGCACCGGGGAATGGGGACAATCCGCGGATTTGACGGTCAACCGCATCTGCATCGCGACTCCAGTCGATTCGAGCTTCGGATTTATCGACCTTGACTGCGTAAGTGACGCCATCGTCAGGCTGGGGTCGTGGCGTTAGATTATCAAGATTTGAGAGAGTTTCCACAATCATGGAAGCCCCCATGGCCGCCAATCTGTCATGGAGATCTCCGGTGGTTTCTGTTGCGCTAATAGGCGTTTCCTCAGTCATGAGAACAGGGCCGGTGTCGAGGCCAAGATCCATCGACATGATCGAGATACCGGTTTCGGCGTCACCTGACATAATCGCTCGGTGGATAGGGGCGGCCCCACGCCAGCGCGGCAGAAGTGAGGCATGAATATTAATGCACCCGTGCTTAGGGGCCGCAAGGATCGGGGCCGGCAGAATAAGTCCGTAGGCAACAACGACGGCCACATCGATATCGAGATCGGCAAACGCGCCCTGCGCTTCCGGATCGCGGAGGCTGACCGGGTGACGTACTGGCAAACCAAGCTCTTTTGCGCGTTTTTGAACGGGCGAAGGGCGGTCTTTTTTGCCACGCCCCGCAGGTCGGGGCGGCTGAGAATAGACGGCGGCGATGTCGTAGCCCGCGTCGTGCAAGGCTTCGAGGGCAGGAACCGAAAAATCGGGAGTTCCCATGAAAGCTACTCTCATGTTCTGAATTTCCGTGCTTTCTTCACCAACATCTGACGCTTCATTCCACTTAAGTGATCGAAGTACATGATCCCTGCAAGGTGGTCGATTTGATGTTGCACCGACGTTGCCCATAGTCCTGTGAAATCTCGAGTAATCTGATTTCCTTCACTATCTGTGAACGCGACTGTCACTTCCGCTGGCCGTGTGATCTTGGCCGCAACCCCTGGCAGATTGGGCGAGGCCTCGTCCCAGTCGCTGGTTTCTTGCGATTTTCTGATGATCTCGGGGTTTGCAAGACGGATCGCCTGACCGCGTTCGGTCGAGCAATCAACGACCGCAAGCCGCAACATCACCCCGATTTGTGGTGCCGCGAGGCCGTAGCCGGGCATGGCGTCCATGGTTTCGATCATCTCGTCCCAAATGGCGCGGATCGGATCAGTTATAGGACCAACGTCCTCGGCGGGCGTGCGCAGGCGGGTATCGGGCCAAGGAACGAAGGGGCGGCGCTTCATTTGAGATATCCGCCTTCAAGCGATTTGCGCGTATCCGCAGGCAGACGGTCGAAGGTCACTATACCATCGAGATGATCGTTCTCGTGCTGCGCACAGATCGCATCAAAACCTGTAAGGCGTTCGACAAAGAGGCTGCCGTCGGGAGCCGTCCAGCTCATCGTGATGGCCTCGGCGCGCTCAACTTCAGCTGTGACGCCGGGAATAGAGAGACATCCCTCTGGACCGGTTTGGCGTGCTTCGGACGGTTGGGTGATCTTAGGGTTAATCACTATGCGAGGGTCGCGATCGCCTTCTTTCCAGCCTGTATCCATCACGAACACGCGCGCCAGGACGCCGATCTGCGGGGCGGCAAGGCCCCTCCCCAAGGCGTCATACATGGTGTCAAGGAGATCGTCACAGAGCGCGAAAATATCGTCGTCGATCTCGGCAACTTCGGCGCATGTCTGCGACAGAACGGGATCAGGCCAGAGCCGGATAGGTCGAATCACGCGCGGGCCTTCTCACGCTTTAGCTTCACCATCTTGCGGGTGATCATCTGACGCTTGAGCGGCTTTAGGTAGTCGATGAAAAGCTTGCCGTTCAGATGGTCGATTTCGTGTTGAACACAAGTAGCCCATAGGCCGTCGAAACGCTCTTTCTGCAAAGTACCGGTCAAGTCCGTCCAGGAGACTTCCACTTCGGCAGGTCGTTCAACGTCAGCGTATTGATCAGGGATCGAGAGGCAGCCTTCTTCATAGGTGTTCAATTCCTCGGAGGACCACGTCACTTCGGGATTGATCAATACCATCGGCTCGGGTGACGCGTTTTCCTCTTTCACGCAATCCATGACCAACAGCCGCTTGCCAACACCAACCTGAGGTGCCGCGAGACCAATTCCAGGAGCGGCGTACATGGTTTCTAACATGTCGTCAGCCAGCTTCGCCAATTCCTTGTCGAAGTCGGAAACAGGATCGGCGGTCGCTTTGAGCCGTGGATCAGGGTGAATAAGGATCGTTTTCAGTGCCATAACGTCCATCTAAGACAAGC
>JABDPD010000250.1 GCA_013042895.1 Boseongicola sp.
CCCCCCCACGACCGGCTACGAGAGGCAATGCAACCGGAACGCATTGAGTATGCCGTCGAGGAATGTCTGCGCTTCTCACCGCCATTACATATGTTTACACGGCACGTTTATGAGCCAGTTGAAATTATGGGAACGCGGTTTGAGCCCGGCGACGAGATCGGCTGTCTTCTTGGATCGGCCTGCCACGACGACGCAATTTGGCCGGATGGCGATCGCTTCGACCCTTTCCGAGACATCATAAAGAATACCGCCTTCGGTGCTGGTATCCACTTTTGCGTTGGCGCGCCCCTTGCTCGATTGGAGCTTCAGATTGCCTTACCCGCGCTGTTCTCGCGTTGCCCTGATCTGAGGATCGTCGAACCACCGCAGATCGCAAACCTCTACCATTTTCATGGGCTCGAGCGTCTGATGGTGGAAAGCTAACACCTACGCCAATTCAAATCGGCAACATCGTCGTCGACTTGATTTCCTCCATCGAGAGCAAGGCCGTCACATTGTAGATTTGCACTTCAGAAATGAGGGCCTGATAGAATTCGTCATAGGCCCGCGCATTTCGCACGCGCACCTTCAGGATGTAGTCAATGTCGCCTGCAAGACGGTGCGCCTCCATGACTTCAGGACGCTCGTTTAACGCCTTTAGAAACTTCGCCTGCCAATTGGCCTCATGGGCAGATGTGCGGATCAAAACGAAAAAACAGGCCTCAAACCCCAAGGCTTCCGCGTCGAGCAAGACCGTTTGCTGACCAATGATCCCAGCCTCTCGCATTTTGCGAATCCGGTTCCAGACAGGAGTCTTCGAGGATCCAACTTTTTTAGCAATTTCTTCGAGAGACCGGCCGGCATCTGCCTGAAGCGCCCCAAGAATTTTCTGATCAAGGTCATCTATCTGCATCACAATTCCATCAATGGTTCATTTGAAGAACGCCCGTTCTCAATTCTCAAAATCATGGAACATTCATCCCTATCGAGCGCCGTATACTCGTTATATTTGGAAATTTGTTCTAAATATACAGCAAATACCACCGGAGCCGTTCTGTCATGAAGCATTTTCCAGTTTTCCTTGCCGTAGAAGGTCGTCGGATCGTCATCTCTGGAGGCGGCGAAGCTGCTCTTGCAAAGCTGCGATTGATTTTGAAAACCCAAGCGCGGATCACTGTATTCGCTGAGCTTGCGATTGCTGAGATTGCCTCGTTTGCAGTCGAGGGCCGGTTAACACTTATTAATCGCCGCCTTGAAGCCGGAGACGCCATCTGTGCTGCATTGTTCTATGCGGCAAACGACGACGACATCGAAGACGCCCGGGTGACAGCCCTTGCGCAGGCTGACGGAGCATTGACGAATTGGGTCGACAACCTTGAGCGAAGCCAATTTATCACCCCAGCTATCGTCGACCGCGATCCGGTCACTGTCGCTATCGGCACGGAAGGTGCAGCACCCGTCCTAGCGCGCACGATCAAAGCGGATCTTGAAGCCCGTCTTCCCCGCGCCCTTGGAACACTGGCTCGCGTCGGGAAAGCCTTCCGTAGCGCGGTTGAGGTCTTGCCAATGGGGCGCAGGCGCCGGGCATTCTGGTCGGAATACTATGACACGGCAGGCCCAGAAGCGTTCGACTCTGAAGGTGAGGCTGGCTTGCAGGACACTCTAGAAGCCCTTCTAAACAAACACCTAATGACAAAGGCGGAAGACGGACGTGTTTCGTTCGTTGGCGCTGGCCCAGGCGATCCTGAACTACTCACCATCAAGGCACGCCGGGAACTGCACGAAGCAGACGTCGTCATTCACGACAGATTAGTTACGTCGGAAATCCTTGAGTTGGCCCGCCGAGAAGCTCGGATTATCGATGCAGGGAAAGTGGGATTTGGCCCCTCGATGAAGCAAACTGATATCGATGCGTTGATCGTGGAACACGCGGCGAAAGGGGCTCATGTAGTGCGTTTGAAAGCGGGCGATCCTACGGTTTTTGGGAGACTGGACGAAGAAATCGACGCGGTGAGCGCGGCAGGAATTGGCTATTCTATCGTCCCTGGCATTACGTCGGCCTCTGCGGCGGTCGCCTCGATTGGACAAAGCCTTACCAAGCGAAATCGTAACGCTTCGGTAAGGTTCGTTACCGGCCACGACATGAAAGGTTACGCCGAGCACGATTGGCGCGCACTGGCGGCTCCAGGTCAAGTGGCCGCAATCTATATGGGAAAGAAGGCGTCACGGTTCGTGCAAGGAAGACTGATTATGCACGGCGCTGCATCTGACACACCGGTCACAGTGATCGAGAACGCGTCCCGTCCAGACCAGCGCGTTTTAGAATGTCGCCTTTCGACATTTTCTGAGGACATTGCCGCCGCCCAGATGCAAGGCCCTGCCCTCATTCTGTTCGGGCTCGCGCCTCGTGCAGCGCTGGCCGTTTCTGAGGAAATCCAAGAGGAGATCGCACTATGAGCCGCCCCTTTACCCCCAAGGTCTTGACCGCAAACGATCTGATCGAAGGCGATGCGGTTTGGTTAACAGCCGACGAAACCTGGAGCCGCGACATGGCCGACGCTGAGCTGTTGGAAGACGAAGCCGTCGCTCAGGAGCGCCTGATATTCTCGTTGACGCAAAGCGACGTGGTGGTTGGCGCCTATCTGGTCGACGCCGAGGCATCTCCAGCAGGTCCTGTTCCCGTCCATTTTCGTGAAACCTTCCGCACGCGCGGTCCCTCAAATTATGCCCACGGCAAGCAAGTCGGAGCCTGAAACCATGTATACTTACAATGATTTCGATGAGAATTTCGTTCGCGAGCGTGTTGCACAGTTCCGTGCACAGGTCGAACGACGGCTCGATAGATCGTTAACAGAGGACGAATTCAAGCCTTTAAGATTAATGAACGGTCTCTACCTTCAATTGCACGCTTATATGCTGCGCGTGGCCGTGCCCTATGGCACCCTGAGCAGCAAGCAAATGCGTCAACTGGCATATCTCGCCGAGCGGTGGGACAAGGGCTATGGCCATTTCACAACCCGGCAGAATATCCAGTATAACTGGCCGAAATTAAAGGATGTTCCTGACATGCTGGACGCGCTGGCTGACGTCGGCATGCATGCTATTCAGACTTCTGGAAACACGATCCGCAACGTCACAGCCGATCACTTTGCGGGTGCTGCGGCGGACGAAATCGAAGATCCTCGGCCGGTTGCCGAGTTGCTGAGGCAATGGTCGACGGATCATCCCGAGTTCCAGTTCTTACCTCGCAAATTCAAGATTGCGGTGACAGGATCTCCGACGGATCGGGCAGTGACCAAGGCGCATGACATCGGACTCCGCATGGTTCGCAATGACGCCGGCGAGCCCGGTTTCGAAGTTATTGTCGGTGGTGGATTGGGCCGTACACCGATGATCGGAAAGGTCATTCGCGCTTTTCTTCCAAAGGCGGATCTACTGCCCTACTGCGAAGCAATTGTGAGCGTCTACAACCTGCTAGGACGGCGCGACAACAAGTATAAAGCCCGGATCAAAATCACCGTTGCCGAGAACGGATTGGAGAAGATTCAGAACCTTGTCGAAACACGCTTTGAGGAATTGAAACGTGAGTTCAACGGGTTCGATCAGGAGTTGCTTTTCTCCATAGAAGCTCAGTTCCAACCGCCTGTTTTCCGAGATGCACCGACCGCTGCATTTGAAGCCTATCGTGCAGCCAATCCGGCGTTTCGTTCGTGGAGCGATACAAATCTTAGCGATCATCGCGCTGAGGGTTACGCAATTGTCTCCGTATCGATCAAAAAGCATGGTGCAACGCCAGGCGACGCGACGGCCGATCAAATGCGTGTACTTGCGGATCTGGCCGAGCGCTACGGGCATGACGAGCTTCGCATAAGTCACGAGCAAAACGTGATCCTTCCTCACGTCCACAAATCCGATTTGCCCGCCATTTACGAAGGTTTACGCGAAGCGGAACTTGCAACAGCTAATATTGGTCTTGTGAGCGACATCATCGCTTGCCCTGGCATGGATTATTGTGCTCTCGCAACGGCGCGTTCGATTCCGATTGCACAGGAAATTGCGGAACGTTTCGATGAGTTGAAGCTGGAGCATGAGATTGGCGAACTGAAGATCAAAATCTCTGGTTGCATCAACGCCTGCGGGCATCATCACGTCGGCCATATTGGCATCCTTGGATTGGATCGCGCGGGCGTAGAGAACTATCAGATCACACTGGGGGGTGACGGAACCGAAACTGCGACGGTCGGCGAACGCGCAGGGCCAGGTTTCGCAGCAGACCAGATCGTTCCGGCGATTGAGCGACTAATTGCGGCCTATCTCGATATCCGAAACGACAGTGACGAGACGTTTTTGCAGACGTATCGCAGAGTTGGTTTGGCGCCGTTCAAAGCCGCGCTCTATCCTGAAAAGGAGGCACAAAATGCCGCTTGAAGCCCCGCTTTCTCCGATCTCAGAACGCGTTAATGAACTTAATCGAATCTACGCACATCATTCAGCGACCTCAGTCTTGGAGCGCGCACTGAATGACCCCTTAGTCGGCAGAACGGCACTCTTGTCGTCATTTGGTGCAGAATCTGTTGTTTTGTTGCACATGGTCTCGGTCATTGATCGCACTACTCCGGTCTTGTTTTTGGATACAGAAATGCTGTTTCCCGAAACCCTCGATTACCAGCAGGAGGTTGCTGGGAAACTAAGGTTAACAAACGTGCAGGTACATCAGCCGGATCGGGACGTAACCTTTGTTAATGATCCAAATAGCCGGCTTCATGCAACCAATCCGGACGCCTGCTGTGCGATGAGAAAAGTCGAACCACTTCAGCGTGCTTTGTCCCCTTTTGAGGCTTGGATCACCGGACGCAAACGCATTCAATCGGGACGACGTGCCTCGATAGAGTTTTTTGAAGTCGATGGTGAAAATCGCATGAAGATCAATCCTCTAGCCCACTTCTCACAAAAGGATGTGGCCGAGTATATGCAAAACAATAAACTGCCTCGCCACCCACTTGTGGAGAAGGGATTTGCATCTATCGGGTGCGCCCCGTGCACAACAAGAGTGGCGGATGACGAGGACCCACGCGCAGGTCGGTGGCGCGGTGTGGACAAAACGGAATGCGGAATGCACGTGGTCAACGGACAGACCGTTCGCCGCGTCACGGAGACACAATCATGAACGTGATCATTACAGATAATGGCTTTGAAACCGACGATTGGAGCCATGGTTTCACGTCCCTGGACCAATTGGCCGCCAACGATACAGCACCGGTTTTGGCTATCGATTTGTCCAGCGACGCCGACCCTTCAGCGCTTCTGGGCCGACTAGAGTCTATTGATATGATCCGCGTCGATTTCCCTAGCTTTGCAGATGGACGGGGCTTTACGATCGCACGTCGGCTCCGACTGATGGGATTTCAGGGGCGTCTGCGCGCGCGAGGCCATGTGATCGCGGATCAGTATGCGATGGCACGGCGTTCGGGGTTCGATGAGGTCGAAATCGATGCTGATCTGGCCGCTCGTCAACCCGAGGATCACTGGGTGGCGCGTGCCAACTGGACCGCGCATGACTATCAATCGCGACTGCGCGGCTGAACCGCACTTTATTTGACTGACATCAACGTTTAGGACGAGGAGCGGCCTTAAGAGAGGTCGTTAACATTTATGACCGAGCAAAAACCTGTGACCCAATCCACTGCAAAACCCGTCACCCTGCCCGATGCGCAGCGCGTTACGGAGGTAAAGCACTACACCGACCGCCTCTTTTCGTTCCGCTGTACGCGGCCTTCGTCTTTGCGCTTTCGTTCGGGTGAATTTGTTATGATTGGGTTAATGGGAGAACCAGACCCTAAGACCGGCAAGCAAAAACCATTGCTGCGTGCCTATTCGATAGCGTCACCGTCATGGGATGACGAGTTGGAGTTCTACTCGATCAAGGTCCCGGATGGACCACTCACATCCCGCCTGCAACACATCGAACCGGGCGACGAGATCATTCTGAGACCCAAGCCGGTCGGTACCCTAGTGCATGACGCACTCTTACCGGGCAAGCGCCTTTGGCTGTTTGCGACGGGCACAGGATTTGCGCCCTTTGCATCGCTGCTGCGTGATCCCCAGACCTACGAGGACTATGAAGAAGTCATAATCACTCATACCTGTCGCGAAGTCGGCGAGCTGACATATGGCCGTGATCTGGTGGCTGAGATCCGCGAGGACGAATTGCTAGCCGAGCTTATTGGTGAAGGTTTTGCCGACAAATTGAGGTATTATCCCACGACAACCCGCGAAGAGAGCCCGAAGATGGGGCGTATAACCGACCTTATGCGGTCGGGCGAAGTCTATGAAGACCTTGGCGTACCTTCGCTTTCGCCTGAAACCGACCGTGCGATGGTCTGCGGGAACCTGGCTTTTAACTTAGAAATCAAGGATATGCTGGAAGACTACGGTCTTGTCGAAGGCGCGAACTCGCGGCCGCAGCACTATGTGGTGGAAAAAGCGTTTCTAGACTAAGCCGATAGAGCATCCGCTTAAGAAAAGGCCGCGTCGGGTCGCCCCTGACGCGGCCATTAACTTTAGTTGCCCAGCGCTTCGGACACTTGATTAAGCACATCCTGAACCATCTCAGGATTGCTTTCAGCAGCATTGATTGCAGCATTCAAGGTCGTCTTGGCAAGAGTGCCGAGATCGCTTTCGTCCACTCGCGCGCGCAGCGCTTCGGCGTCGAAAGTCGACGCTTCAGGCGCGGCTTCCGTGCCCGTTTCAGCGGCTTCGCTCGCTGTTTCGGTGGCGGCTTCTGTGACATCGCTTGCGGCTTCTGTCGTTGCGTCCGCTGCATCGGTTGCAGTCTCTGCGGCCTCTGTGGCGGCGTCTGTCCCAGCGTCGGCGGCCTCGTTTGCGGCACCAGTAGCCTCATCGGCAGCACCTTGAACCGCGTCCTGCGCCTGCTCGGTCAGGCTATTGACAACATCACTGACCGCGTCTGCAGCAGCTGTGCCCTCGCCTAGCGCATCAGTAACTGCTTCGTTCACCGCATTTGAGGCGTCATCAATTGCTTCATTAGCCGCCTCGACAGCACCTTCAACGGCTTCCTCAACCGCATCACCCACGGCATCAGACGCTTCAGTTGTCTCTTCCGCGACTTCTTCGACCACCTCTTGATCGGCCGGCGCCGGCGCTGGGGCTTCTACGACCATAGGTTCATTCCCTTGATTTTGAAGGAAAAACCAACCTGCCGCAGCAATGGCGACGACGATAACTGCAATAATGACATTTCTCATAACGAGGCTCCTGTTACCTAAACTAAGCGCCTATTGATGGCCTTCCATGGCTTTGTCCAGCCCTGACGCGGCGTCCGAAAAAAACTGGCAAAACACGGCCAATGCCACAGTGATCGCCGCGGAAATCGCGCCTACGGCTTTCTGGTTGAAAGCTGCCGCGTCTGCCCTTATTTTACGCCTCCAGAACGATCATAACAAAAGGACGACCACCATCGCTCGCAGACCACACAACGCACCTCCGGTGCGTAACACCGGCCCACGGATCAACGAACACATCCGAGCGCCAGAAATTCGCCTCATCGGCGCTGAAGGAGAAAACGTCGGTGTCGTAACACCAGAACGCGCCGTAGACATGGCGATCGAAGCCGGACTTGATTTGGTCGAGATATCTCCAAATGCCACTCCTCCCGTTTGCAAAATCATGGACTTTGGTAAGTTCAAGTATGAGCAGCAAAAGCGTGAGAGCGAGGCCCGCAAGAAGCAGAAAATCATTGAAGTCAAAGAAGTTAAGTTCCGTCCCAACACGGATACAAACGACTACGATGTAAAGATGCGCAACGTGATGCGGTTCCTGGAGGCAGGCGACAAGGTGAAAATCACCCTGCGGTTCAGAGGGCGTGAGATGGCGCACCAGAACCTTGGTCGCGAACTCTTGGAGCGCGTGGCTGAGGACGTCGAGGGTGCAGGAAAGGTCGAGAACATGCCCAAGATGGAAGGCCGCCAGATGGTCATGATGATCGGCCCTGCCAAGTAAGGGCTTTCTGCGAATAAATTGAAATGGAACCCGGTCCTAGTTGGTCCGGGTTTTGTCTTTCCAGACTTCTATTTCTGACGATATTACTTTCAAGCGGCCATATTGGCAGGCACTCGCAGCACCCCTCCCTGCTCTTTTGTTTCGGTTCAGATTGGGCAACACTCCGGGCGATTCTTCATCCTTGTAACTGGGGCCTAAGATGAACCTTCAATCGACGCCGAAACCCAAAGACACTCCGGATCTCGGGCGGTTTGACTGGGAGGACGCACTCCGCCTCTCAGACCAGCTGAGCGAAGATGAACGCATGTTGGCAGACGCAGCTCGCAGCTTTGCGGCAGGCGTTTTGGCCCCAAAAGTGCGCGCGGCTTACGCCAACGAAACCGTCGATCCTAGCATCTTTTCCGAAATGGGCGAAGCAGGCCTTTTGGGGGTCACAATCCCCGAAGACCTGGGCGGGCTCGGGGCGAGCTATGTGACCTATGGCCTTGTGGCGAGAGAGATTGAACGCGTGGATTCCGGGTACCGCTCGATGATGTCGGTTCAGTCCTCGCTGGTGATGTATCCGATCTTTGCTTACGGCACCGGCGAACAGCGTCAAAAGTACCTTCCGGGGCTAGCCGCGGGAACGCTCATTGGCTGTTTCGGCCTGACCGAACCCGACGCTGGTTCCGATCCCGCAGGCATGAAGACAACTGCGCGCAAGGTCGACGGGGGCTATGTGCTGAATGGCGCCAAGATGTGGAT
>JABDPD010000173.1 GCA_013042895.1 Boseongicola sp.
TGAAACTCATGCGTTGGAACACATCTTAGGAAACGGAAAGCATTAAAATGGCTGATCTGAAAAAACTTGCTGAAGAGATCGTGGGTCTTACCCTTCTCGAAGCACAAGAACTGAAGACGATCCTGAAAGACGAGTACGGCATTGAGCCCGCTGCTGGCGGCGCTGTCATGATGGCCGGTCCTGCTGGCGGCGAAGCTGCTGGCGGTGGCGAGGAGCAGACTGAATTTGACGTCATCCTCAAAGCTGCTGGTGCCTCCAAGATCAACGTGATCAAGGAAGTACGCGCAATCACAGGTCTTGGCCTCAAAGAAGCCAAAGACCTCGTCGAAGCTGGCGGCAAAGCTGTCAAAGAAGGCGTCGACAAAGCAGAAGCAGACGAGATCAAAGGCAAGCTGGAAGCAGCTGGCGCCGAGGTCGAAGTCAAGTAATCGACTTAACCGTCGTGAGAGAGGGCCGGGCAGCAATGCCTGGCCCTTTTTCTATTTGGCATGGATTTTTGCGTGATCGGCCTCAGACTGTGTTAGGCGGTCATTGTGCGAAATTCGATGAGGCTGTTCTGTGCAGATACGAAACCTTAGACGTGTAGAAGTCTCGTCGGAGTAAGAACTGATGGCTCGCTTACCCAAGTTAGGGGCTGATGAAGACAGCGTGATGCTTGTAACGTTCAATCGGAAAGTCCCAGACAAACATCTATGCACAGAGTAGGTTCTGGCGGTCACAGAGGGCTCAGGCTGGAAGGCAGGACCGCGATTTACCTTGAACGCAGCGCTTTTTGGTCAAGTCCTCAACAAACACGATGCCACAACGGAATGAGGGATTTATCCGGCGCTTGAGCGCGGTGCTATATGGGGTCCGGCGAAACAAGCGTCGTCCACAAACTTGTTGGAACATTGTGGGATTGTCGTCCGCTATAGCTCCTTACCGGCCTTCATCTCGTGCCATTTGAGGTGCGCGGTTGCGCCAAGCTGCGCGATCGGATTTGGCGGAAGTTTCGTCGGTTGCGGGGCGTTCTGGGCGCGGGTCAGGCGTTCGGATTTTGTGCCGGTGGCGAGTTCTGCGGCGAGCATACCTGAGAGGGTGCCACGTGTGGTCCCAAGTCCGTTCTGGCAGCAGGCTGCATAGAGGTCTTCTTCGACTTCGCGCACAACGCTGACGTTGTTCCGGCTGAGGCATAGGCGACCGCCCCAACGGTAGTCCATGGAAACATCATTCAGCATTGGAAAACGGGCTGCGAAGGAGCGGTCATGGGACTTTGCGACGTTGTCGATGCGACTTTGGCTGACTTCCATTGAAGGATCGAACGTGAAGCGGTTCCGAACGACGATGCGGTCGCCTTCATTGGTGCTGATGCGCCGCACGGTTGAGCCAAGCGGATCTGCAGGTGTGAGGCCCCAGATGCGTTCGCCTCCTAGGGTGTTCATTTCGTCGTTTGTGAGGGTGCGGGTCATCGAGGCGTAGGTGAAGACGTGCATGAGCTGCCGGTCGTAAAAGCCAAAGCTGTTGAGATGGCCGTTGACCGCCAGGATGACCTTGGGTGCGGTGACAGAGCCACTCGGGGTTGCCGCGTTCCAGTTGCCGTTTCGCGTGAGGTCCGTGACGGGGCTGTTTTCGAAGATGCGCAAACGATTTGAGGTGAGACCTTTTGCAACGCCACGAATGAAGGCCGCAGGCTGGATTGTTGTGGTGCCGGGCGTCGAAAGCCCGCTTTGGTAGTAGTCAGTGCCGGTCATCGCTTTCATGTCGGATGCGTCGAGCATTTCATGCGTTTCACCCATCGCGGTGAGGTGGGCGGCATAGTCGGTGTTGTGTTTTGCTCCCTTTGGCGTCGCGGCTGCGTTCACTTTGCCGCCGCGCACGAAGGCGGCAGGATCAATGCCAAATTCGTCCACCATGGCAGCGGCGAAGTCGATGGCGTGTCGGTTGTCGGATGTAAGGAGTTTGTCGTGGTCAAGCGCTCCGCCGTAGTCAGACGAGGAAAGGTCGTGAGGCAGGTCGATCATAAAACCGGAGTTTCGGCCTGCGGGACCTTCGGCGACCCGTTTGGCGTCGAGCACGGTGATTTTATCGGTTGGACAAAGCTGTGAGAGGCGCCGTGCGGCCGCGAGGCCTGCAAAACCCGCGCCGATTACAAGCCAGTCGCTGGTAATGTTGTCTTCCAGTTGGATCGAAACATCGCGCGCTGGCAAGATTGCGTCCCAACCGGCTGGGCC
>JABDPD010000265.1 GCA_013042895.1 Boseongicola sp.
CGTAAGCTTCGTACGTACTGAAGAAATCCCCGCATCGCCGCCTCCGGCGATGGAGGCGGGTATGGTTAAATGGGCGCGCGAGAACCTTTTCTCGGGATTGTTCAACACCATCATGACGATTGTCGCACTTTATTTGATCATCCGCATCGTTGGAGGAGCCCTTCCGTGGTTCTTCAATGGTGTTTGGGATGCCGGGTCGATCCGTGAGTGCCGTGATATCCTGGCCGGCAAGACCGGTGCGTGTTTCGCTGTACTGGTTGATCGCTGGGACCACATGGTCTTCGGGTTCAAATATCCGGCGGATTCATACTGGCGTCCAACAATTGCGTTCGTGCTGCTGCTTGTCGCAGCAGCGCCTGCGCTGTTCGGGAAGTACCTTCCGCGCAAGATGTTGATCCTGACGGCCCTTTACCCCTTCCTGGCGTATTGGCTGATCTGGGGCGGTACCCTTTGGCTGCCCGTGCTTGTGGCTGCGTCGATCGTGGCAACTGGTTTGGTCTTCCGCCTCGTTGAAGGCATGGAAGTCACGCCGCGCCGCGCTTTGGCCGGGGCTGTTGGCCTGATTTCGGGACTTGGGCTTGCCTGGTTGCTGTTCAAAGGCGCCGGTGAGTTGGTCTTTATTGCCAATAACATTGGCTCAGAGGGTCTCAACATCATCCCGTTTGTTGTGTTCTGGGCCGCTGGTATCTTCACCTACGTCTTCTTCATTCCGATGGGGATTTTCGTGGGTTATGCGATCTATGACAGCGCAGAAGACGGTGGGTTGGTAACATTGGTGACAGCGCTTATCGCGATCTACGTGATGCTCGCTTACCTGCTTGGCCCACTTTCCAACGGTCTGAACAGCATCATCCCGATTGAGCTGCAGGCTGTGCCTTCGCGCGACATGGGTGGGTTCATGCTCTCCATGATCCTTGGTGTAGTCTGTGTTTCCTTGTCCATTCCTCTGGGTATCGTGCTTGCTCTGGGGCGTCAGTCGAATATGCCACTTATCAAGGGCGTTTGTGTGGTCTTCATCGAGTTCGTGCGGGGCGTGCCGCTTATCACGCTGCTGTTCGTGGCGAACGTGATGCTGGCATACTTCATGCCGCCTAACTCGAACTTCGACCTGATCCTGCGCGTGATCATCATGAACACAATGTTCTCCTCGGCCTATATCGCCGAGGTGATCCGGGGTGGCCTCGCCGCTCTGCCGAAGGGTCAATACGAGGCGGCGGACAGTCTTGGGCTGAACTACACGCAAGCGACGCGTCTTATCATCCTGCCTCAGGCGTTGAAGATCTCGATCCCGGGTATCGTGAACGTCGCGGTCGGATTGTTCAAAGACACGACGCTTGTTTCGGTTATTTCGATGTTCGACGTAGTCGGAATGATCCGTGGCCCCATCCAACAGTCCACGGACTGGATCAGCATCTACTGGGAAGTCTATCTCTTCGCAGCGCTGCTGTTCTTCGTCGTGTGCTACTCAATCTCGCAATATTCGCAGTGGCTTGAACGCCAGCTGCGTACAGACCACCATTAAGGAGCGCTATAATGGCTGAAGCTGCGCAAATGGAAGTTTCGGATGAAGTGGCGATCACCATCCAGAACATGAACAAGTGGTACGGCACATTCCACGTGCTGCGCGACATCGACCTGACGGTTCAGCGGGGGGAGCGGATTGTTATCTGTGGACCTTCGGGCTCCGGTAAGTCGACGCTAATCCGGTGCATCAATGCACTGGAAGAGCATCAGGCTGGGTCGATTGAGGTGGATGGCACTCTTTTGTCGTCTGACTTGAAGAACATCGACAAGATCCGCTCGGAAGTGGGGATGTGTTTCCAGCACTTCAATCTGTTCCCGCATTTGACGATTTTGGAGAACTGCACTTTGGCGCCGATCTGGGTTCGTAAGACCCCAAAGAAGGAAGCCGAGGAGACGGCGATGCATTTCCTTGAGAAGGTCAAAATCCCGGATCAGGCGAACAAGTACCCCGGACAGCTTTCCGGTGGTCAGCAGCAGCGTGTGGCTATTGCGCGGTCGCTGTGCATGCGTCCCCGGATCATGTTGTTCGATGAGCCGACGTCCGCGCTTGACCCAGAGATGATCAAGGAAGTTCTCGACACAATGATCGAGCTTGCTGAAGAGGGCATGACGATGCTCTGCGTGACCCACGAAATGGGTTTTGCACGGCAGGTTGCGAACCGGGTGATCTTTATGGACGCCGGTCAGATCGTTGAGCAGAACGAGCCTGAAGCCTTCTTCAACAATCCGCAGTCGGATCGTACGAAGTTGTTCCTGAGCCAGATCCTCGGTCACTAATTTGTTGCGCCGCGCACTTGGCGCGTCGCGGTTTTTAGTTTGTTCACAAAGAAGAAGGCCGGACGTTTTGTCCGGCCTTTTTTAGTCGACGAGGTCGCGCGGGACGATGAAGTCTGTTGCAGTGCCCGTGTTCCAGTCGATCTCGCTCCAGTTCGTTGCATCGAAGCGGACGATTGCCGTTGCACACGTCGGGTAGTCGTTGAACCGCGGATGCGGGTGAGGCTCGATTGTGATGCGCTCGGCGAAGTCGGCGATGCCTGGGTTGTGGCAAATGATCATGCAGGTTGGTACGGATTGCGTGCGCAGGACACCGAGTATCGTCTGGGCGCTTGAAAGGTAGAGGGCCGGGTTGCTGGCCATCTTGGCGGTCTTCGGCAGATGCGGGGCCATGTGGCTCCAGGTTTCCACGGTGCGCCTTGCGCCGGACACCAGAACCTCATCTGGCAAATGGCCTTCTCGCGCGAGCCATGCGCCGATTGCATCGGCTGAGCGGCGGCCGCGGTCGTTCAGTGTACGATCGAAATCATCCAGCGTGGGATCGCCCCAGCTGGATTTTGCGTGTCGAGTGAGGATCAACGTCAGCGTCATGTGTGGAACGCGTCCATGTGAAAAGCGCTTTGCGCCTCTATCCTGTGATGTTTTTGGCTTTGAGGGCAAGCCTTTCGAACAGCGCAGCCGGTTTCCATGCAAGCGCGCCCGGGAAAAGTATCGAGGTAGCTGTGGCAGGCGGGTAGGTCATATGCCTGCGATGTTAATGCGCCGACGGGACAGGCGGTGAGGCAGGGTTTGTCGTCGCACGTGTCGCAAGGGTTGTTTGCGTGAGGCGGCAGATCGAGGCGTTCGGGAAGGATCAGTGCGCCGCGATAGGAGACCCAAAGGCCAGCGGTGTCGTGGACCAGGAGATGGACAGGCGAGGGCCAGGCGCGGCCCGAACGGATGGCCCAGGACAGAAATGGATAATGGGGTGTGCCGAAAGGGAAGCGTGGCTCGGCGCCTAGCTCCGCAGATGCCTTGCAAATTACGCGTTCGGACCAGCGGTCGAGCGGATCGTCGTCGCCGTCATTGTACTCTGGAGAGGCCCTGAAGTTGGGCCAGAATCCGTCTTCGCTTGGGCCAAGAAGAACGACTGTGCCGTCGCCGAGATTGTCTTCGCCTGTGGTATGAAAGGCTCCGAGAACCTCGAGTTGATCCTGCCGGACGCGCGCGGCGATCTGGTCGAGCGTCATCGCGGGGGGCGGATCAGACTACCGGCGCCGTGGTCAGTGAAGAGTTCAAGGAGGCACGCGTTGGGCGCGCGACCATCTAGGATGACAACAGCGCGCACCCCGCCTTCGATGGCCGCGAGCGCGGTTTCAGTCTTGGGGATCATACCCCCCGCGATGGTTCCGTCCTTGGTAAGATCACGGATTTGAGTAGGTGTAATCTCGGTTAGCACTGTGCCCTGCTTGTCCTTCACACCTTCCACATCGGTTAACAAAAGGAGGCGATCAGCGGCGAGACTTGCGGCGATGGCACCCGCGGCCGTATCGCCGTTTACATTAAAGGTCTCGCCACCACGACCGGCGCCAATAGGTGCAATGACAGGGATATTTTCGGCGTCTGTCAGAGTGCGCAGAATAGCGGGATCAACTTCGGCCGGCGTGCCAACAAACCCGAGCGTGGCTTCCGTCTGGTCACAAATCATCAGATTAGAATCCTTGCCGGAGAGACCCACAGCGCGACCACCCTGTCGGTTAATCGCTTGAACGATCCGCTTGTTGACGCGACCGGACAAAACCGCCTCGACAACTTCAACGGTGGCCGTGTCGGTGATGCGTTTCCCGTTTACAAACTCGGATTTGATCCCGAGCCGCTTGAGCATGTCGTTTATCATCGGTCCGCCGCCGTGCACCACGACCGGGTTCACACCCACCTGACGCATCAGCACGATGTCACGTGCGAAGCCGTCCATGGCGTTGTCATCGACCATAGCGTGGCCACCAAACTTGATGACGACTGTCGATCCTTCATAGCGCTGCAGATACGGCAGGGCTTGGCTCAGGGTGCTGGCGGTGGCGATCCAGTCGCGGTTCATGTCTCTGGGTCTCATGGCTGTCCTCTAACGGCTTGGTTAGAGCTTTGTCGTCGTAGGCTCAAGGCAGCGTTGCAATGATCGCGCGGAGCGTGTCTATCCCGTCGCCCTTTTCGGATGAGGTCAGGACAATCTCAGGGAAGGCGGCAGGGTGCTTTGACAGGGCGGTGCGGACCTGCGCCAAGACACGTTCGCGTTCTGCGGCCTTTACCTTATCAGCCTTGGTCAGAACGGCTTGGAACGTCACGGCGGTGGCGTCGAGGAGCGACAGGATTTCTTCATCCACGGCTTTGACACCATGGCGCGCGTCGATCAGCACAAAGGCGCGACGCAAGTTTTGGCGGCCTGCAAGGTAGGATTTCAGAAGTCGCTGCCATTTTTCGACAACTTTCACCGGCGCGTTTGCATATCCATAACCGGGCAGGTCGACCAGATAACGTTCTGTGCCGAGCGTGAAAAAGTTGATCTCCTGTGTGCGGCCAGGCGTGTTGGACGCGCGTGCAAGACCCTTTCGGCCCGTCAATGCATTGATAAGGCTTGATTTTCCAACGTTGGAGCGCCCGGCAAAGCAAACCTCAATCCGATCTGCCGGGGGTAGACCGTTCATTGCCACGACACCCTTTAGGAAGTCTGTTTCTCCGGCAAAGAGCTTGCGGCCAAGTTCAAGTTCAGACGGTTCGAACTCGGCAAAAGGGAATTCCATTTGCATCAAAGAACCTCGACGGATGCGCTCAAGGCGACGGTGCCGCCTTCGATAACTTCAGCATAGACGCCAAACTCCTGGTGACCAAGGTCGTTCAGTGTTTCTAGCACATCGACGTCGCGTTGGCCGGTTTCGGGGTTCGCCATGGTGGCTTTGCATCGCGTGATTTGGTCTTTCACCTCTAGGACCGCGTCACCAATACGGACGTGGTGACCAACCCAACTCGCTTCTGCCCACGGCTGGAGGTCGTCAATCCAAATGTTGCCGCGGAAGCGATGCATCGACAGTTCCGCTCCGGATCGGTGGCTCAGCGCCTTGAGTGAAGAGGTCGAGTTGATTGAAATCCAAGCGCCAGACACGTCGGTTAGGTTGCTGTCTTCCGCGCGGTACACTTGCGTCGGCGAGGGAAGATCGATCGGCCAGAGGTCGTGAAGCCATTCAATCAAGGTGTCGGCGTCGTCGGCCAGATCCGGATGTACGGTCACCGCTTCGAGATTTGGGTGGGTCAGGGTGAGCGCCTTGGTGGCCGTATCGAGTTTCGCCTCCACGGCCATAAGGGCCGGAGCCGCGACCCCCCGCAGGAAATTGATTTTTTTGGCCCAGCCGCCGTCCAGTTTTGAGCGCTCGTGGGCGACCGCCCATTTGCGGTCAAACGGCAACCAGCGGCCTTCGGTCAAGGCAACTTCATTCAGCGCTTCCCGCCCGATTGATTTCAGGGGGTGTCGCAGGATGGCGCTGACCGAGGGTGTCATTTCTTTGACTTCGGATCCGGCTTCTTGGACGGAGCGCTGTCTTTGTTGTCGGCATTTGGCTTTTCCGTGGCTTTGGTGCCGGACCGAATATTTCCCCAAATGTCCGGTTTGTAGCCGTGGCTGCGCATGATTGTGTACTGCTGAACGAATGTGATCGTGTTGTTTGCAATCCAGTAAACGACGAGGCCGCTTGCGAAACCGCCGAGCATGAACATGAACACCCAAGGCATCCAAGCAAAGATCATCGCCTGGGTGGCATCGGTGGGTGCGGGGTTCAGCTTTTGCTGGAGAAACATCGAGATTCCCAAAAGCAATGGGAGGATACCGATAAAGATCAGGGCAAGGATGCTTCCAGGCTCGGGCGCAGTGAACGGCAGGAGGCCAAAGGCGTTGAAAATCGACGTTGGGTCCGGTGCGCTGAGATCCTGGAACGGGCCAAAGAACGGCGCATGCCGCAGTTCGATAGTGACGAAGATCACCTTGTAGAGCGAGAAGAAGATCGGGATCTGTAGTAGGATCGGCAAGCAGCCTGAGGCCGGATTAACCTTTTCCTTTTTGTAGAGACCCATCATCTCTGTTTGGAGCTTCTGGCGATCATCCCCAGCGCGCTCCTTAATCTTCTCCATCTCGGGCTGCAGTTCCTTCATCTTCGCCATCGAGATGTAGGATTTGCGCGCAAGCGGGAAAAGCAGAGCCTTGATCAATAACGTGAGCGCAATAATCGCCAGACCCATGTTGCCAATCAGAAGATTAAGCTCGTGGAGAATGAAGAAAATTGGCTTTGTGAGGAATTGAAAGAGGCCCCAGTCGATTGATTCAACGAAGCCGTCGATCCCGGTTTGCTCCGAGAAGCCAAAGAAATATGAGACCGATGCGCCTAGTCCGACCACATTGCGCCCGGCTTCATAATCGCGGATCGTGTCCCACTCCTTGGCGCCCGCAAAGACGCGCGTCTTGGTCTCCTGCGAAGTTCCGGCAGCGACTTCGATTGTCGGATATACTGTCAGGGCTTGGTAGACGTCCGAACCAGGCACGTATTGGATGCGTGACGTGTGCGGTGCGTTTTCCTCAGGAACGAGGGCGGTCATCCAATAGTGGTCTGTGAAGCCAACATAGCCGCTTTCGGAGATCTGGGCTTCGGAGGTTTCGCCAGGAATGTCGTCATAGTCGATTTCGCTCAGAACGCCGTCTGCCATCTGGATGGCGCCTTCGTGCAGGATGAAGAAGCCCATGAGGTCTTGCGGTTCGCCGTGACGAGCCACGATTCCATAGGGCGCGACACGAATGGCGTCCGACGTCGGGTTTTCGACGGTTTGAGTTATTGTAAACATAAACTCGTCGTCGATCTCGACGGTGCGGCGGAATACGAGACCAGCAGGGCTGTTCCAACGCAGGAGAATCGGAGCATCTGGCGAAAGCACGCCGCCGTTCTCGACGGACCAGACCGTGTCAGGGCCAGGTACGTCGTCGGCATTCAGACCACCGCCGGGCGCCCATCCGAACAGCGTGTA
>JABDPD010000268.1 GCA_013042895.1 Boseongicola sp.
AAACAGCCTCTTCCAGGTTATCTTGAATGATGAACTTCTTGCTGGCTTGCCAGTATACGCCGAAATGCACGTTTTCTTCCCGAAGTACATCGCCGTAGCGACCCGTTGGCATGTTTGCTTTCGCATAGTCCAACGCTTTTTCCTTGGCTTCGGCCACTGTGCTTCCGTTTCTTAACGAAACCATGGCGGCATGCGCGGCCACATCGGAAGCCGTCTGCAATTGATTTCGGGCGGATATTAGACTCGCCATATCAATCGCGATGCCGCCAAA
Organism: Boseongicola sp.; assembly: GCA_013042895.1. Lineage (GTDB taxonomy): Bacteria > Pseudomonadota > Alphaproteobacteria > Rhodobacterales > Rhodobacteraceae > Boseongicola. The sequence goes on from JABDPD010000268.1 coordinate 272, forward strand.
AATTGCCAGCGTCAACAAGAAGTAAAGATTTAGGACCGACATTGCCCCTTCCTCTTCGCGACAATGTTCGCGGAGAAAAGTCCTTGCTCGATTGATTCCAATTTGCATTTTCAGAACTCCTTACGTTGCTGGGCGAAGACCCGGACATTGAGATCCGCGAACTGAGAAACGAAATTTAGCGGGCCGCCAAAATCACTCGCAGGAACAATGACTGAAGTTGTGATCAGATTGTCGTTAACTGCTACGTTAACGGTTGCATTTTTTGTCGTGCCAGAGAGCTCCGCTTTAATTAACGCGACGGTTTCGCCCTCAGTTAGAACATCTCCCACCGAGTATGCACGCGTGCCGGTTTGAGCGGCGGCAAATGCCACAGACTGCCCAAAGAATATTAACGCGACCTGCCCCGCAGCCATCAATGCAATAACAAAAAAGGGAAGCCAAAGCGCTGCCTCGACTGTCGCGTTTCCGGACTCGCCTCCGACAAACCTACGAGCCCGTCTCAGAGCTGCTTCACCAAAAAATGAGAACGCTTTTTTCATGTTAGACATCCCTCATGTGAACCGAAGAGACCGTGACATCGAGGTTCATGATCGTAGAGATTGTTCCGATGATTGCGAGGTCGTTTGACGGCAGCACGACCACGGTAGATATTGACTCGCTGTCGAAAACCGTTGTGACTTTTGCGTTCGGGCTAAAGCTCTGAACGCGAGCTAGAATTGCGGCCTGCGTCGCGTCGGCATCGGCAAAAGTCCCAAGAGAGGCTTGTCGATTTCCATCGTAAACCATTCGAATTGCTTTCGCCTGACCATGAAAGATATTTGAAACGTCAACAATGAATGCAAAGAACAACATGTAAATAGGGACCCACAGAACAGCTTCCACGGTAATGGCCCCGTCGCTTTCGCGCAGGAACCTCGTGGGGAAGAGCCGTCTGAACGACTTGGGTGCGCACATACCTAAACACTCCTAACTGGGTGATCCGGGGGGAGGGATCGACTTTTGTAGAGGTCTAATACACACCAAAAAAGAGGCAGAAATGAGGATGCGATGTGCCAATACGTCTCCGAATTGGCATCAGTCTTCATTGATTTAGGGGATTGTCGTCATGAGTCAGAGCAATCGCCGACATTGCCGGCGATTGCTATAATCTGGCTCAGAGACCTTTGGCTTTATAACTTGCCATGACTCGCTGGATCGCAACCACATAAGCAGCGGTCCTGAGGTCCGTTATTTCAGGGTGATCATGCCATGTTTCACGCATCGCCTGATAAGCTCCGCGCATCGTGTCATCCAGGCCCGAACGGACGAGCTCTAGCTCGCCTGCCCCGCGCAGATATTTGTCTTTGAAACCTTTCGACAGCTCCCATCCGATGCCTGTGTCTTTCGACAAACGCTCAAGCTCGTCCACCAAAAGCTGGTGGCGGCTCTCTTCCTGACGGCGTTGCATACGGCCAAAGCGAATGTGGCTGAGGTTCTTGACCCACTCAAAGTAGGACACCGTCACACCACCGGCGTTGGCGTACATATCCGGTATCATTACCGCACCTTTTTTGCGCAGGATTTCGTCCGCTCCGGCTGTGATCGGACCGTTCGCAGCTTCAATTATCAAAGGTGCCTTGACGTTTTGAGCATTGGTTAGATTGATGACACCCTCAAGGGCCGCCGGAACAAGGATGTCACAGTCGTTCTCCAGCACGACTGACCCGTCCTCGACATAGGTGCCATCCGGGAATCCCTTTACGCCCCCATGGGTGCGGATCCAATGACTTATCGCGTCCACATCAAGTCCGCCTTCATCCACCAGCGCACCATCGCGCTCGATGATGCCAGTAACTTTGCAGCCGTCCTCTTCGGACAGAAACTTGGCAGCGTGATACCCCACGTTTCCTAGGCCCTGCACGATCACACGCTTGCCATCTAGCTTGCCCGAAAGACCGGCTTTGGCAATGTCCTCAGGGTGGCGGAAGAACTCCTGAAGTGCATATTGCACACCCCGGCCCGTCGCTTCGACGCGCCCCTGAATACCGCCTGCGTGGGGCGGTTTGCCAGTGACACAGGCTTTCGAGTTGATGTCGGTCGTGTTCATCCGCGCGTATTGGTCGGCCATCCACGCCATCTCGCGCTCGCCGGTGCCCATATCTGGCGCGGGAACGTTCTGTGATGGGTGAATCAGGTCACGCTTGATAAGCTCGTACGCGAACCGGCGTGTGATACGCTCCATCTCGTCTTCTTCGTACTCGCGCGGATCAATGCAAAGTCCACCTTTCGAGCCACCAAACGGCGTCTCCACTAGGGCGCATTTGTAAGTCATCAGCGCCGCAAGCGCTTCCACCTCGTCTTGATTAACCCCAAGCGAAAAGCGAATGCCGCCCTTCACTGGCTCCATGTGTTCAGAGTGCACCGAGCGATAACCGGTAAAGGTCTGAATACGCCCCCGTAGTTTAACTCCAAAACGAACGGTATAGGTCGAGTTACAAACTCTGATCTTTTCCTCTAGTCCGGGTGGCAGATCCATGAGCGAAGCGGCTCTGTTGAACATGAGGTCAACGCTCTCGCGAAAACTTGGCTCGTTGCTGGCGCGTGCGGACATACAGGTCCCTCCCTATGGCGAATTGCGGTCTTTTGCCGCCCAATACCGCGAGCCTATCGGAAGTTTTGAGGAAAGCCAGACAAACTCTGCTCAGGTTTTAGGCACAAGATCTCAATCGTCTTCATAGGATGGCAACATGTTCAGGCTGGCTGCCGTCAGAATTTCTGCCATCGCCTTAGCTCTGCCGCCCGATACGACACCACCAACCCCAATGTATGTCCCGCGCGCCCACCACAGTCCCGGCGCCCATCCGGGCTCGGTCGGAGATTTCAGTCTTACAAGGAAACCCTGCGACGGCTTGAACGCAAATGCCCCTCGCTCAACCTTTTCGACATTGTCGACCCGCGTCAGAATGCGCCCCGAGCGTGTACGCAATACCTCGCGCGTCAAGACAATCTCATCCGCTGTGGCGCGCCGCATCACATCACCGCCCCACAGAGCGGCCGCGCCAAAGGCAATGAATGCGATCCGCCAGCCAAATGACGGAGAATTCGCGATACCAAGCCACAACAAAACCACACCCAGCGCAAAAAAGACGGTAATCCCCATCCAGCGACGCCCCACCGAAGCGGGCAGCACAGATAAAATGTCTTCGGTCTTCTGCCCGGAATTTTCGTCAGTCGTCACGGTGAAACAGTCCTTCGTACAAGTTCGAGGTAAAGCGTCTGAATTCGATCACGACTAAGTCGTCCGCCGTCGCGATACCACACGTGAATGCCAGCCAACATCGCAATCAGTGCCATGGTAATGACGCGTGCGTCTTCAACGTGGAAAGCTCCGGCTTCCTGTCCGAGTGTTAGAATGTCTTGCAGGTGATCCTCGTACTGCCGCCTCAATGCTTCGATCACCGCAAAGTTTTCAGGCGTTAAGTTGCGCAATTCCATATAGGCAAGAAACACCGCATCCGGTCGATCTATGTGGAAGTCGATGTGGAACGACACAAAGGCCTGCAGCTGAGCCTCCGGCGTCTCCCCCTTGTCGGTTGCCTCCCAGGCGTCCAAAAGTGCCGACATGTGGTCACGCATAAGGTCGAACAAGAGTGTCTGCTTGTCGGGCGTATAGAGATAAAGCGCCCCTACCCCGACCCCGACCTCTGCTGCAATCTGGCGCATCGAAACAGCGGCGTACCCCGAATGCGCAAACAAACGCTGAGCTACCTCGCGGATTGCGGGGCCAGTGATATCTGCGTGGGAACCTGCTTTTCTCGCCATTGTACATTTGTATATGAACAGGTGTTCATTTCAATCCGCCATTGTACCCTCTTGCAGCGGCTTGGACCTGAGGTCACATTGAGCACATGCGGACCTTCCCAATATGCACGCTTTGTTTCGGACTTGCCCTCGGGGCTTGCGTCGAGTGGCCCAACGTCCCGGACCCGGAAGGCAGTGTCACCTCAACCGCTTGGCCAGTCCTGTTGCCATTGGCCGACCTTGGGCGGGCACCGACGGGCGCGGACGGTGATCTGGAGGCATTTGAAGACATAGAAGCCCGCGCTGCACGTCTGCGCCTGCGCGCCTCGGTGCTGCGCGCACCTGTCACGGATCAAGACAGTTTCGACCGCCTACGAAATCGCCTTTCCCGCTAGTACAACTCGTCGTTGCCCAAGCGCTCCCGACGCGGTAACAGGCAGCGTCGCTTAAAGGAGCCGTACGCTATGTCAAAGCCTCTTCGTCTTGGAATCGCCGGACTGGGAACGGTCGGCGCAGGCGTCGTGAAGATCGTCCAGAACCACGCTGACCTCTTGGCCTCACGCACGGGCCGCACGGTGACGATCTCGGCCGTTTCTGCACGAAGCAAGACCCGAGATCGTGGCGTTGATCTTTCGGCCTATGCTTGGGAAGACAATCCCGTCGCCCTCGCATCGCGCGACGACATAGATGTATTTGTCGAACTCATGGGTGGCGAGGACGGCCCCGCGAAAGCCTCTACCGAAGCCGCGATAGCGGCAGGCAAAGACGTTGTGACGGCCAACAAGGCAATGCTCGCAGTCCATGGTCAGGAACTTGCCGAAGCCGCAGAAGCGCAGGGCGCCTGCCTTCGTTTCGAGGCCGCCGTCGCGGGCGGCATCCCTGCGATTAAAGCCCTCACCGAGAGCCTTGCCGGCAACGAGATTACCCGCGTCATGGGTGTAATGAACGGCACCTGCAATTATATTCTGACACGGATGCAAGACGCTGGCCTCGACTATCAAACCGTTTTCAGCGAAGCCGAAGCGCTGGGCTATCTCGAAGCTGATCCGACACTTGATGTGGGCGGCATTGATGCAGGCCACAAACTCGCGCTTTTGGCCGCAATCGCATACGGCACGCAGGTGAATTTCCCCGCGATGGCAATTGAAGGCATTGAACGCATCAGCATCGAAGATATCGAGCAAGCCGCCGATATGGGCTATCGGATAAAGCTTCTCGGCGTTGCTCAGATGACCGGACGCGGTCTTGAAACTCGTATGTCACCTTGCCTTGTGCCGGCAACCTCGCCGCTCGGGCAGCTTGAAAACGCAACGAACATGATCGTGCTAGAAGGCGACAGCGTCGGACAAATCGTTCTGCGCGGTGCAGGCGCCGGTGAAGGCCCCACAGCGAGCGCGGTGCTAAGCGACGTGCTCGACCTTGCCCGAGGCACGCGCGTTTCCACTTTCGGACGCCCTGCTGGCGAATTGGTTGCGGCGCGCTCCGCCATCTCAACCGCCCCGGCACCTTTCTACATCCGGTTCGCGCTGGTTGATAAACCCGGCGCGCTGGCCAAGATCGCGACCGTCCTTGGCGACGCTGGAATCTCGATCGACCGGATGCGCCAATACGGCCATGAAGACACCACCGCGCCTGTGCTTATCGTAACGCACAAAACCACGCGCGCGGCGTTGGACGAGGCTCTGGCTGCAATGGACAGTACTGGCGTTCTGGCTGGCGCACCCGTTGCGATCCGTATTGAGGAAGTCTGACCCTTTTCTCGCATTAATCGTCTGTAAAACCGTTCTGGCCTATTCTGCTGGCGCGAATGTGGAAAGGTATGGGTTACAGACCAAGGCGAGATATTACGACAACCACGGTGCGGGTGGTGGTGGGGG
>JABDPD010000278.1 GCA_013042895.1 Boseongicola sp.
GCTTGCAACAATCACCGTTATGGCGGCTGAGAGCGCGACGCAATAGGCGCGCATCGGGTTCAGTTTGGTGATCTGGCTGCCGACCATGCGGATGAGTTTCGGACCGAACAAAAATAGGCCGAATGAGATACCCAAGGCGCCAATGACCATGACCCAGAGCGGGATGGAGACGGCGTCTGTGAAATTCCCTGACTGCGATGCTTGCACGATGGCCGCGAGGGGGCCGACGGCGTTGGCGACGTCGTTCGCGCCGTGGGCGAAGCTGAGGAGGGCGGCAGAAACCACGAGGGGGATGCCAAACAGGACTTTCAGAGATTTGTTGCGATTCTCAAGGCCTTCGGACTGCTTTCTGATCACTGGGATCATCGCCACCCAAATCATTGCACCTGCCGCCGCGCCGATGAGTAGGGCGGTTTGCATGTCGATTTTGATGATCTTTTTTAGGCCTTTCAGGGCCAGGTAGGCGGCGAAGGCGCCTGCCATGATACCGACGAGGACCGGTACCCATTTTCGAGCCGCTGCGATTTTGTCGTCCTGGTAAACGATGCGGGCCTTGATGAACCAAAGGAAGCCGGCTGCGATGACGCCTCCGAGGACCGGGGAGATGACCCAGCTGGCAGCAATGGCGCTCATGGTGGGCCAGTTCACGGCGGCGAAACCGGCGGCCGCGATTCCCGCGCCCATCACTCCGCCGACCACAGAGTGGGTGGTGGAAACTGGTGCGCCCACCCATGTAGCAAGGTTCACCCAGAGAGCCGCAGCAAGTAGCGCAGAGAGCATCGCCCAGATGAAGATGTTTGCGCTGACCATGTTTTCAGGCGCAATGATACCTTTGGCGATTGTGGAGACCACGTCTCCGCCAGCCAAAAGCGCGCCTGCGGTCTCGAAAATGGCGGCGATGGCGATGGCGCCGCCCATGGTAAGGGCGTTTGCGCCTACGGCGGGGCCCATGTTGTTGGCCACGTCATTGGCGCCGATGTTCAGCGCCATGTAGGCACCAAAGCCCGCAGCGATGACGACGATGAAGCTGTTGGTGCTTTCGCCGAAGAAAATTAGCGCCATGAGGCTAGCAAGAACGATGAAGACAAGCGAAACGCTTGGGCCGATCAGAGGTCGTGAGACATAGGCCGTGGCGCGTTCGAGATTGGAGTATCGGCCGAGGTCACGGTCGAGTGTCTCGAGGTGTCGGGCTTCGTAGTCGTTGTTCGCCATTGGTCCCCCAGAGCGTTTTTCGGCCCGACTAACAGGGTTGGATGGCGAGCTCAATCACGATGAGCGTCAAGAAAAGCTTTTGAGTAGGTCTTTAAGTTCAGGTTCATCTACGAGGTTAGCGGCCTCCTGCGGGGAAACCCATTTGCGGGTGCGCTCATCCGCTTCGGGGAAGCTGTCAACCAATGTTTCGACGGCGACCGGGTAGACCGTGGTTTCCACCTTTGTACTGGACCCATTCTCGAAGCGCTTGTCGTAGGTATAGCTGCCGATAGCGTTGGCGTCAGCTTTGCCCTCGCGCACACCAGCTTCTTCCCAGGCTTCTTGCAGGGCCGTTTCCGAGGATGTTTTGCCGGTGATTGGCCAACCCTTGGGGATTATCCAGCGGCCCGTGTCGCGGCTGGTTACCAAGAGAACCTGTTTGCCGGTTTCTCGTGTCCGATAGCAAAGCGCTGCCATTTGCACACGCGGAGGACGCTGAAGCATAGGCTGCACAATGCCGGACCAGAGGCCGTCGAGAACGTCTTTCATGAAGTACCTGCTCGCATTTTTTGTCTTATTAGCAGGTGTTTAGTTGAAGTTTCGTTAAAACTCAACCCTCGGGAGAGTTTGGGTGACCTAGAGAAAAGGGTTTTGGGCTGGTGTTGGGGTGTCTGGGTGGAGGAGATCGGCGGATTTGAGATCACTCCAGAGGGCCTCAGGGATCGTGTGGGCGGCCCAAGCGAGGATTTCGGCCATTTCTGTTGTGCTGCGCGCGCCGGGGATGACGCTAGCGACGCTGTCGTGGCCCAGGGGAAAGGCGAGGGCGGCGGCGGCGAGCGGGGTGTTGTGGTCATTGCAGATCGCCTCAAGCTTTGCGGCTTTGGCCAGGACCTCTGGAGGTGCCTTCGCGTAGTTCCAGGTATCGCGACCGACGAGGATGCCGGAGTTGAAAGGGCCGCCGATGATGAGACTCATGCCCTTGGCCTGGCAAGCAGGAAGGAGGTCGTCGAGAGGATTTTGTTCGAGGAGCGTGTAGCGGCCCGCGAGAAGGAACGCGTCCCAGTCACCGATTTCCATGACGTCGAGGCAGGCTTTGACTTCGTTAACGCCGATGCCGATGGCTTTGACGTGGCCGTTCCGGCGGAGCTCGTCCATGGCGGAGTAACCGCTTTCAAGGTCCTTCATGTGTCGGGCGTTTTCTTCGACCCCATGTTGCATGTCGCCGATGTCGTGGGCGAGGAGGACGTCTATGCGCTCGAGGCCAAGGCGTTGCTGGCTGTCTTCGAACGAGCGCATGACGGCGTCGTAGGAGTAGTCGTAGACAGGGTGGAAGGGCAGCGGGTCGATCATGCCTGTTTCCGCGAAGGGATCGGCGAGGTTTCCGGGGGCCAGGAGGCGGCCGACTTTGGTGGAGAGCGCATAGTCGCGGGCGCGGATAGCGTCTCCGGTGGCGCGTTCGGAGCGGCCGAAGCCATAGAAGGGGGCGGTGTCGATGAAGGTGGCTCCCGCGTCGAAAGCGGTTTGGATGACCGCGAGGGCTTCGGCGTTGGTGATATCAGCGAAGTTGCCACCAAGCGGTGCGGTTCCGACGCCAAGGGTGGTTACGGAGAGGTCGGTTTGGCCGATGCGGCGGGATTTGAAGGGCATGGGGTTCTATTTCTGACGAGATTGATCAATTTGCATCCTTGCAAATACCAAGGGGATTGGCGAGCGGGTTTGGCCGAATATTCTGGAGTGGGTGGCGCATCATCTGGCGATTGGGTTCGCCGATATTCAGATTTGTCAAAATGACTCGAGCGACCACACCGAGAAGCATCAGCGCACATTGCATAATTTGGGAATCATTGAGTATTTCAATAACCCGTCGCGTAACAGGACATGGCAAAACAAGGGATACCGGCGTGCGTCACGAAGCGAGACCTATAAGGCTTCGGATTGATGCATGGCGCTGGATGGCGACGAGTTTCTGCATATCTCTGGTG
>JABDPD010000175.1 GCA_013042895.1 Boseongicola sp.
TCTCAAGGACCTCTACAAAGACTTGACGCCATGGCACAAATGCCAGGTCGCGCGACACCCCAATCGACCCCATTGTAAAGACTATATCGAAGCACTTTTCACCGAGTACACTCCGCTTGCTGGCGACAGAAACTTCGCAGATGACCACTCCGTAATGGGTGGGCTCGCCCGACTTGATGGGCGTCCAGTGATGGTAATAGGTCACGAAAAAGGCAACGACACAAACTCCCGCATCGAGCGCAACTTCGGCATGGCGCGCCCCGAGGGCTATCGCAAAGCCATTCGCCTTATGGACCTCGCAGACCGGTTCAATGTTCCCGTGGTAACCCTTGTCGACACACCCGGCGCATACCCCGGCAAAGGCGCAGAGGAGCGCGGCCAGTCGGAGGCTATCGCGCGCTCCACCGAGAAATGCCTGCAACTCGGCGTTCCACTGGTTAGCGTCATCATCGGTGAAGGCGGCTCTGGCGGAGCCGTTGCATTCGCCAGCGCCAACCGCGTCGCAATGCTTGAGCACTCGGTCTACTCAGTGATCTCACCTGAAGGCTGTGCCTCGATCCTTTGGAAAGACGCCGAAAAGATGCGCGAAGCCGCGGAAGCTCTGCGCCTGACCGCGCAGGACCTTCACAAACTCGGTGTAATCGACCGCATCATCGCAGAACCTCTCGGTGGCGCCCAGCGCGACCCGTCAGCCACGATCAAAGCTGTCGGTGAGTGTATCGACGACATGATCGCCAAACTCGCTGGCCTGTCGCGCGACGAGGTTCGTCGCGAACGCCGCAAGAAGTTCCTGAACATCGGCGCGAAGGGTCTGGCCGCCTAGGCGCCTCCCAGCTCTAATCGGCCAAATCTGAACTCAGGTGCCCAGCAGACTCCCGGGAGTCTCTATACTCTTTTGTGCCGCCACCGGAGCGGCGACACCATCTAGGTCCGCCGCCTGAAACATCCGCTCAGAACCTTGGCTCACCCACGATCAGGTCGAGGCCATGCCACTTGCCGCTAAAACCGCTGTCCTGAAGGATGCCACGATCATACAGGTCGGCTCACCCATGGAGCTTTATCACAACCCGGCGAACCTATTCGGCACTGGCGTCCTCGCTGCGCCTTTAATGAACTTCATCGACGTCAAAGTCCCCGGCCTTGCGGGCGATTACGCGACGGCCTCAAACCCGGCGCTGCACCAAACCTAGGTCTCGACAGATGGCCACCGAATAGCGAATGGCGACCGTGCGGTTCTTAGCATCCGTCCGTAGTTTCTGAGCCGCAACCTCCTCGGTCGGAGGTATGTTGCATGGCACAGTCGCTCTGACAGAACGCCTGAGTGGCGAGATCGGCCTGACCTTCAGCGCAGAGCAGGCGCTACTCTTCCCGAAAGAAGAGATGAGCGGCGCGTCACATTCAGAACCGTGCGCTCAAGCCTCGCTTGGGCGAACTTTCCCATCGTCATCCAAATCGTCGGGGTTCGCACCGTCCTTGATCGCCATTACCCGCCTGCTCAACTGCAATTGCCATTCGTCGCGGATTTCCAGAACCGCGGCGATATAGGCATCGTTCTCAGAAGGCGGAATCTCCAGATCGTACACGTCTGCCAAAGCCACCATCGACCGACGGTCAGTTTGATTGAACATCTCAGCCATCGTCTCAGCACGCTCCTTTGGAACTCCCATCGCCTCATAGGCTGATCGGCCAATCCGCAATGCACTGTCATAGGTCTCACGAATGATATCCCGGCATCCGACAGCCCAAAGGTGATAAACGTGATGCCTGGTTCGCGCGCGCGCAATCACATGCAGGTTGGGGTAATTCGAGATCGCATACTTCGTCAGTTCAGTGATCTTCTCTTCGTCGTCGATCACGATCACCAGAATCTTCGCCTTCGCGATCCCTGCAGCAGCCAAAAGATCAGGCCGTGTTGCGTCTCCATAATAGGCGCTCGCTCCGAACTTACGCAGGTTATCGATCTGTTGTGAGCTATAGTCGATCACCGTGGTTGAAAACCCGGCCGCATCCATCATCCGATCAATCACCGTACCCATGCGTCCGTAACCGGCAATTATCACGCTGCCCTGTTCCTCAATCTCGTCCTCTTCGCGGTCCGACTCTGCTCCCACAAACCGCGGAGCAATCACGCGGTCGTAGAAGATGAACAAAGCCGGTGTCAGCAGCATTGAAAGCGCTATCACCAGCAAAAGCTGATCCGCGACCGATTGCGGAATAACCGAGCTTGCGACTGTAAAGCTGAGGAGGACGAACCCAAATTCGCCTGCTTGCGCAAGACCAAGCGTCAAAAGCCAACGGTCGGTGCCGCGAAGGCCAAAGACTGTTCCCAGCACAAAGAGAATGAGCCCCTTGATGACCATCAGGCCAATTGTCAGCCCTATTACCAGCCCCAGGTTGTCGAACAGCAATGCAAAGTTGATGCCAGCGCCAACCGTCATGAAGAACAGACCAAGAAGCAGCCCTCGAAACGGGTCGATGTCCGATTCCAGCTCGTGACGATACTCGCTGTTGGCAAGAACCACGCCTGCAAGGAACGTCCCCAAAGCCGGCGAAAGTCCGACCAGTGTCATTAACAACGCAATGCCGACAACACCCATAAGCGCGGTCGCCACAAACAATTCTCGTAACCCGGCCACCGCGATAAAGCGGAAAAGGGGCCGTGTCAGGTAGTTACCGCCAAGTATAACAGCCGCAATCGCCGCGATGTTGACCAACGCGGTTTGCCAGCCGTTTAACCCATCAACGAGGCTCATCGAAGAGCCGTGACCGTCATCCCCATGATCGTCACCGTGGCCATCATCGTGCCCGTCGCCATGTCCGGTGTCAGTCGCGTGGATCTCGGTTGCGCCATGGCCTTCCGCAACAGCGCTCGCGCTGTCCATCAGGTCTGGCATTGCCAAAAGTGGTATCAAAGCGAGGATCGGAATGACTGCAATGTCCTGCGTCAGCAGAACCGAAAAGCTCGACTGTCCGCCATCCGACTTCATCAAGCCCTTCTCGTTCAGTGTTTGCAGAACGATGGCAGTCGACGACAACGCCAGCACCAAACCGACCGCCAAGGCAATCGTCCAGGACTGCCCAAATACCATCGCCACGCCCATCACGGCCAAGGTCGAGAGTAGCACCTGACCGCCCCCAAGCCCCATGAGTTGCCCACGCATCGACCACAAGTGCTTTGGCTCAAGTTCCAACCCCACGAGAAACAACATCATCACAACACCGAACTCCGCGAAGTGTTGAATCGATACGACATCCACATTCAGCAACGCCAGAATCGGCGAGATAACGATGCCGGCGATTAGGTAGCCAAGCACGGATCCCAACCCCAATCGCGACGCAATCGGCACGGAAATCACGCCCGCCACGAGGAAAATGAACGCAAGCATCAGAAAATCTGTCATGAAAAACCCTTTCGCCGAAGCCTGTCTTCGGCCCTTGATTTACAGTCCAATCCAATCCCTCCAACGTCAAGTGCGGCTGCAGACTTCGCAGGATATCAAACTTTTTTTGAACAGTGTTCATGAAAGGAACCAACCAATGCTGAAACCGACTTTGACACTGACCGCAATCGCCCTCACTGCAACCGCAGCTTTCGCATCAACCCCCGCTGAAGCAGGTGCCTCCGGCCAACACTCGGCCGCAGCCTCCGAGCACGCAGGTGCGGCTTCTGTTCATGGCTCCGCCGCTGTGGGGACCGGCATCACCACGGCTGTTGCCGTCCCCGTCATCGCCGCAGGTTCGGTGCTCTACGTAACAGGCGCGGCGCTTGAATCCGCTGGCGACAGCGTCATCGACGCCGGCTCCGACCTCGCGAAATCCGGCGCAACACCACTGATCGTTGACACCCAAACCGCACCCAACCGTGCCCCGGCGCTCGACTAAGGTGGCCCTGAAGTGAAACGCCTGATCGCCCTCACCTTCGCCGCCATGGTCGCGCTTCTGCCGACCATGGCCCCGGCGGGCAGCAGTGAAGCCGCCCAGGCCATCCTGCCCGCCGACCAAGTCGCGACCTTCTCTAATCGCGTTCAAAAAGACCTTGCCGCCCGTGGCGCGCATGTCGCAATCGTGGCCCGAACGGGCCGCGACCCCTCAACCCTGCCTGATGGCATCGACTACACACACATCGCTTACTAGGTGTACTCGGAAATCAACGAAGAAAACGGCGCCAAAAGCTACGGTTACCGTGCCTACAATCTCTACCAACTCGGCGACGATCAAACCAAAAGCAAACTCATCCAGGATACGCCCGCCGACTTCTTCGCGGGCGCGTACAAGCTCGACGCCGGGGTCATCATTCCGGACCCGAGGCTGCAACAAAA
>JABDPD010000289.1 GCA_013042895.1 Boseongicola sp.
CTGGGTCATCGCAACAATGTTCAGCTTGGGCGGTTCGGTCGCAACCGCACCAATCTTTGGACCTATCCTGGTGTGAACACGTTTCGGCCGGGGCGTATGGAAGAGCTTATCGCGCATCCGACGGCGAAACCGGTCGCTATGATCCGTGACGCGCTGCTGGATGTCACGGCGCGTGGCGAGATTATTTTGGATTCCTTCCTGGGGGCTGGTGCCACCCTGATGGCCGCCGAACAAATCGGACGTTTTGCGCGTGGGATGGAGATTGATCCGGCCTACGTGGATGTGACTCTGCGGCGTTGGCGTCAAGAAACTGGTGTCGAACCGGTTAGAGCTCGCGATGGCATTGACCTGGCCGCTCTTGAGGAAACCGCCAGCGAGGGGATCGTGTCATGAGTGGGAAAAAGAACGACTACACAGTCGGCAAAGGTAAGCCGCCAAAGGAAACGCAGTTCAAAAAGGGTGAATCAGCCAATCCGAACGGTCGCCCGAAAGGATCCAGGAACTTCAATACCGACCTCGAGAAAGTCTTGAACACAATGGTCACGGTTTCCGAAAACGGCCACCCCAGAAAGGTCAGCAGCCAGCAGGCAGCTTTGATGCGACTAAGGGAAAAGGCGTTGAAGGGTGATGTGCGAGCGATTGATCGTCTTCTTGAGCTGGCCCAGAAGCACGCGGCAGAAAAGGAAGCCTCCAGATCCGAAACCAAATTAAGTGCTTCGGAAGAGGATATTCTGCAGCGTTATGTGGAGGACCAGATCATTATGCGGGCGGATGTCGGTCCGCTCGACGCGCAACGAGAAATCAGAGATGACGATTGGTCCTGATCCGCGTGATGTGCTGCGGGCTCTGGTGCGCAGCGATCTGTCGAGCTTCATCCAGCGCGCGTTTGCGACCGTTGACCCCGGCAATGCCTACCAACACAACTGGCATATACATGCGGTCGCCCATGAGCTTGAACGGATCGCAAACGGGGAGATTACGCGGCTGGTCATCACCATGCCACCACGGTCCCTGAAGTCGATAGCAGCGTCAGTCGCCTTTCCGGCCTGGTTGCTGGGCCAAGATCCAAGCATGCGCATTCTGGCGGTCTCTTATGCAGAAGCACTGGCCGACAAACTGGCCCTTGATTGTCTGAAAGTAATTGAATCGCCTTGGTATCGACAGGCCTTTCCCCTTGTGCGCATTGCCAAAGGCAAAGCGGCCCGTGCCGATTTTGAGATCACACGCGGTGGCGGCCGGTTCTCGACATCAATCGGGGGCGCACTGACCGGGCGTGGGGGCGATATAATCATTATCGACGATCCGCACAAACCCGAAGACGCGGCATCAGATGTAAAACGGCAGTCGGTCATTGATTGGTATCGTTCGACGCTGCTCAGTCGCCTGAACGATCCGCAGTCGGGTCCAATCGTGCTGATTCAACAGCGCGTTCACGAAGCAGATCTCGCCGGGGTATTGCTCGAACAGGATGGTTGGGTGCACCTGGACCTTCCGGCGATTGCAGAAGAACCGGTAGAGATTGATCTGGGGAGGCGTGGTATTGTCTCGCGTCAGGAAGGTGATCTGCTTCACCCGGATCGGTTGCCACAGGACTTACTCGATAGGCGGCGGCATGAACTGGGAAGCTACGTCTTCGCGGCACAATACCAGCAGCGACCGGCGCCGCTAGGTGGTGGACTCGTCAAATTGGACTGGTTCAAAAAGTTCATCGAACTTCCCGCACAAGCCCCTGGCGATCGAGTGATCCAGAGTTGGGATACGGCTTCAAAAGCAGATCAGGCAAACGACTATTCTGTTTGCACCACATGGCTGGTTCGGGATCGGAATGCCTGGCTCATAAATATCTTCCGCGCGAAGCTCGAATATCCACACCTGCGGCGTCGGATTGACGAGTTGGCGCAGCAGTGGGGCGCCGATCTCGTGCTTATCGAAGAAGCAGGATCCGGCGTTCAGCTTATCCAGGACCTAAAGGCCAACAGCGCCCTCAACACCCGTGGGATCATCCCTAAGGACGACAAAGCAACCCGCATGCTTAGTGTCTCGGGTCTGATCGAAGGTGGACGTATCGCCATCCCGTCCGAAGCGCCCTGGCTTGCGGAATTCCAGCGTGAAATCGCCCTTTTCCCAAATGGCAAACACGACGATCAGGTCGACAGTCTTTCGCAGTTCCTTAAATGGCTGGCTGAGCCCAGGCACGTGAGCAAAACAATCCGGCTCAAGTTATGATGCGCTTTGCCTATGGCACCTAAAAATAGAGAACTTGCAGAAGTAGCAAAGTAGAACGGGAGTGCACTCGCAAGCATCTTGTGGGACGCCGTTAAACATAACGGCCCTTAGGGAACCGAGGCGGCACGGAAATCGTAAAACAGACACTTTGTGCCCCAGTCGTCCTCGGCCTTCAGCGCTATATCCAATACGAAGGGCAATTCTTTGGTAGTGTGCTTAAGTATTGAACTCAGCCCATTGATCTTCCCGCTTTAATCAGCGCCAGTATCACAATGAAGACAAAAGACCGGGCCAAGCCCAAGGAAATTTAGGGAGCGTTTCCGTGACGCCAACTGACCGTCAACATCATGCCGCGGCCTTTATGATTTGTG
>JABDPD010000290.1 GCA_013042895.1 Boseongicola sp.
GGGTTTGGGGGCAGAGCCCCCACCGCGACTCGCGTTAGCGTGGCGCAACCAACAACAACCTTGCCGCCAAGCCCTGTCAGCGTTAACAAATGCTGCAACTGCAAAAGAAAGGCTGATCCATGGCTGATTTCAAGAAAATCCTCATCGCCAACCGAGGGGAAATCGCCATTCGCGTGATGCGCGCAGCAAATGAACTCGGCAAACGCACCGTCGCGGTCTACGCCGAAGAAGACAAACTCTCGCTCCACCGCTTCAAGGCAGATGAGGCCTACCAGATCGGCAAGGGCCTTGGCCCGGTCGCCGCATACCTCTCAATCGAAGAAATCATCCGTGTTGCCCGCGCCTGTGGCGCCGATGCCATCCACCCGGGTTATGGCCTGCTCTCAGAAAACCCGGATTTCGTCGATGCCTGCGCAAAAAACGGAATCACTTTCATCGGCCCAAAAGCCGAAACCATGCGCGCTCTTGGTGACAAAGCCTCTGCCCGTCAGGTAGCCATCAAAGCGGACGTCCCTGTCATCCCCGCAACGGACGTCCTCGGCGACGACATGGCCAGTATCAAAAAACAGGCAGCCGAGGTTGGCTACCCACTTATGCTCAAAGCCTCATGGGGCGGCGGAGGGCGTGGAATGCGCCCGATTTACAGTGAAGACGAACTAGAGGAAAAAGTCCTCGAAGGACGCCGCGAAGCTGAAGCTGCCTTTGGCAACGGCGAAGGCTACCTCGAGAAGATGATTCTGAAGGCCCGCCACGTCGAAGTGCAGATCCTCGGCGACAGTAAGGGCAACATCTACCACCTCTGGGAACGCGACTGCTCTGTCCAGCGCCGCAACCAAAAAGTCGTCGAACGCGCGCCTGCCCCCTACCTCTCAGGTGCGCAGCGCGAGCGCATCTGTAACTTGGGCAAGAGGATTGCCGAACAGGTCGACTACGAATGCGCCGGCACGATCGAATTCCTCATGGATATGGACTCAGGAGAATTCTACTTCATCGAAGTGAACCCCCGAGTTCAAGTCGAGCACACCGTGACAGAAGAAGTCACCGGCATCGACATCGTGCAGGCGCAGATCAAGATCGCCGAGGGCAAGTCCCTGATGGAGGCCACCGGCACCGCCTCACAGTATGACGTCGCCCTGAACGGCCACGCCATCCAGTGTCGCGTCACCACCGAAGACCCGACCAACAATTTCATCCCGGACTATGGCCGCATCACTGCCTATCGTGGCGCCACCGGTATGGGTATCCGCCTCGATGGCGGCACTGCTTACTCCGGAGCCGTCATCACGCGCTACTATGATAGCCTTTTGGAGAAAGTCACCGCTTGGGCCCCTACGCCTGAAGCCGCGATCGCTCGCATGGACCGCGCCTTGCGCGAATTCCGTATCCGCGGCGTGTCCACAAACATCGCTTTCGTTGAAAACCTACTGAAGCACCCGACCTTCCTCAATTACGAGTACCACACCAAATTCATCGACGAGACACCCGAGCTCTTTGACTTCCAAAAACGCCGCGACCGCGCGACGAAAATCCTGACATATATCGCCGACATCACGGTCAACGGCCATCCCGAGACCGAAGGCCGCCCAAAACCCCATGCCGAAGCGCGCGAACCCATCGCGCCAACACTCAAAACCGACGCGCCCAAGCCTGGCACTCGAAATATCCTCGACGAGTTCGGCCCGGAAGCACTCGCCGACTGGATGCTCGATCAAAATCAACTTCTGATCACCGACACCACAATGCGCGACGGCCACCAGTCGCTTTTGGCGACACGGATGCGCTCGATTGATATGATCAACGCCGCCCCTGCCTATTCGGCCAACCTGCCTGAGCTATTCTCGATGGAATGCTGGGGCGGAGCAACTTTCGACGTCTCCTACCGCTTCCTTCAGGAATGCCCGTGGCAGCGTCTGCGGGACCTTCGCCAGCGTATGCCAAATCTCATGACGCAAATGCTTTTGCGCGGCGCAAACGGTGTGGGCTACACGAATTATCCTGACAACGTGGTCCAGTTCTTCGTAAAACAAGCCGCAGAAACTGGCGTCGATGTGTTTCGGGTCTTTGATAGCCTGAACTGGGTCGACAACATGCGCGTTGCAATGGATGCTGTCGTGGCCAACAACAAGGTCTGCGAAGGCACCATTTGTTACACTGGCGACATCCAGAACCCCGAGCGCGCTAAGTATGACCTGAAGTACTACGTCGATATGGGCAAAGATCTGAAAGCAGCTGGCGCCCATGTTCTCGGCCTCAAGGATATGGCTGGCCTGTTGAAGCCTGCCGCCGCGCGGATCCTGATCAAAGCCCTGAAGGAAGAGGTCGGGCTGCCGATCCACTTCCACACCCACGACACCGCTGGCATCGCATGCGCGACGATCCTGGCGGCTTCCGAGGCAGGTGTGGACGCTGTAGATTGCGCCATGGACGCGCTCTCGGGCAACACCAGCCAAGCCACACTCGGCACCATAGTCGAAGCCCTTGCAGGCCACGACCGCGATACTGGTCTCGACATTGGTGCGGTGCGTGAGATGTCGAATTACTGGGAAGCCGTGCGTGGCCATTACGCCGCATTCGAATCGGGCCTTCAGGCCCCTGCGTCTGAGGTCTACCTGCACGA
Source organism: Boseongicola sp. (assembly GCA_013042895.1). Taxonomy (GTDB): domain Bacteria; phylum Pseudomonadota; class Alphaproteobacteria; order Rhodobacterales; family Rhodobacteraceae; genus Boseongicola. The sequence goes on from JABDPD010000290.1 coordinate 2,618, forward strand.
AATGCCAGGCGGCCAGTTCACCAACCTCAAAGCTCAAGCCCGCAGCCTCGGCCTTGAAGAACGCTGGCACGAAGTCGCCGAAATGTATGCGGACGTGAACCAGATGTTCGGCGATATCGTCAAAGTCACGCCTTCATCGAAAGTCGTCGGCGACATGGCCCTGATGATGGTCAGCCAGAACCTCACGCGCGAGGATGTGGAAGACCCAAAGAAAGACGTCGCTTTCCCCGACAGCGTCATAGACATGATGAAGGGCAACCTCGGCCAACCGCCAGGTGGCTGGCCTACGAAAATCCAAAAGAAGATCCTCAAAGGTGAAAAGGGCTCCACAGACCGCCCTGGCCTCCACGCGGAAGCCGTCGACATCGAGAATTCTCGCAAAGATCTGGAAGCCCAACTGAACGGCAAGGAGATCGACGACGAAGATCTCAACGGCTACCTCATGTATCCGAAAGTCTTCCTCGACTACATCGGCCGCCATCAAACCTATGGCCCCGTGCGCACGTTGCCGACAATGAATTTCTTCTACGGCATGACCCCCGGTCAGGAGATCTCAGTTGAGATTGACCCCGGCGTAACGCTCGAAATCCGCTGTCAGGCCATCGCCGACACCAACGCCGAAGGCGAAGCGAAAGTCTTTTTTGAATTGAACGGCCAACCCCGCATCGTTCGCGTGCAGGATCGATCTTCAACCGGCGCGCAGGCGGCACGTCCCAAGGCCGAGCTTGGCAACGACAACCACGTCGGCGCCCCAATGCCCGGCGTCGTGGCCTCTGTTGCGGTTCAAGCCGGCGGTAAGGTGAAAGAGGGCGACCTGATGCTAACCATCGAGGCGATGAAAATGGAAACCGGCATCCACGCCGAGCGCGACGCGGTTGTGAAAGCGGTCAATGTAACGCCGGGCGCACAGATCGACGCCAAAGACCTGCTCATCGAATTGGAGTAAAAGGCCAATAGCCAGCGGCCCCAACCGGGGAAATCCTGCAACTATCCTCCGACGATACTGTCGAGGTTGCCGATAATGCTCACCAAGAGAACGATGCCGCAAATCAGCAAGGCCAGCCAAAAGACATACTGCATCACAAAAGCAGAAATTCCAAACCCCACAGCCAAATAAGACAACCTGTGCGGCTCGTGCCGATAAAGCCCGATACCACCGAGGATGACCGCGATCGTGGCAAGGCACATGGCCCCAACGATGATGTACTGCCCATAATCCGGCGTAACCGGTTCCGGCTCAGGAGCAGGCTCTCCGGACAAAGCGCGCTGAGCTGATTGTTTAATTTCAGCCGCAATCTCACCGATGACCTGCCCGGCGCTTGGACCTTGTTCGACGGGCTCAAGAATGCTGGAAAGCTGAACCATCACGATCAAAACGCTGATCACGCCCAAAACAAAACCTGCAAACCCAAACTTCGCAGGGCGCATTTCCGCAACGCTCACCATCGATTGTGCTCCTTTCTAACAGTGTCGAGGAGCTAATGCCCTGAGAAGGCAAAAGTATGACGTGCTGCACGGACTGCTTTACGGAACGCGCATTCCCGATGGAAAGCCACAGGCAGAGGATCACCAATGAACTCAGCGCGAAAAGTTCGCCGCCCTCTTCCAACATATTGAACAATCTGGACACAGCCTGCTGCCTCGAAACAACGATCAATTCCGAGAATCCATGGATCACATCAACGAAAGAGGCAAAAAACGCAAAGAGGAGGAGAGTGGCGACAATCGCCTGAGAAAACACTAGGTTTTCAGGTCTTGTGCGCCGATACGCCAAACCCATTATGGCGAGCACAAACAGACCAAACACTGCAAACACAATTGGCTCACCCCGGCTTTGTTGATGAACCTCTCCAATCACTGATTCCTCAAGAAAGGGCGCTTTCGCAAAGTTCACTTCTTGTCGCGCGCTGCCTTTTCTTCCCTGGTCAGCTTGTTGTTCCAGACGTTGTTGCTAAGACCCAATTCCGCTGCTAGCGGCTTAGTCTTGCCTTTGCTCACTTTTCCGCCCTTGTTCAGAAATTCCTGAATGAGTGCTTCGTCCGTCGTCGGTTTGGGAACATGTTTCATAAATAAAATCCTATGCCCAAACCTCCCTCAACGCAACACAGCAAGCAAGCTCAAACGGCTTCATTCTGGCTCAAATATCCAAATCCGACACAAGCCAATGAACCACCTGGAGACCCGCCACCGGAGGTCGCCTTAGGGGCCTTTTCGCAGCGGTCTAATGGCCGCTTTGTGATTTGGAGCGATCCTCGGGACAATCGGCGGGACGTGAACTAATTC
>JABDPD010000298.1 GCA_013042895.1 Boseongicola sp.
CTCGTGAGGGATAAGGAACCGAGCCATCCGTCGCCTGGCGGCGAGCCGTTTTACGAATACCCTGTCGCGGACTTCGATGTGCGAAAAATGTTAACACGAGCGCCGAGAGTGCGACCGCGATCGTTGACCGCCAAATCCGGGCTATCTATAGTCCACAGCCATGGCCAATGGCAATCTCCAAGGCATCACCGAACAGGACCTGCGCGCACTCGAGGTGCGCGTGGAGGAATTGATTCGCGCCTGCGCCCATCTCAAGCAAGAGAATCAGTCTCTCAGGGCCCGTCACGATCAGCTCGTGTCCGAACGGGCGACCTTGACCGAAAAGACGGACTTGGCGCGCACCCGCGTCGAGGCCATGATCTCCCGCCTCAAGTCACTCGAAGCCAACTCGTGAGCAAATCCGTAAGACCTATCGCCGTCCAGATACTGGATAAGGAATACCGTGTCGCCTGTGAACCCGGCGAAGAGGCCCAGCTGATCACCGCGGCGAAGTTCCTCGATGATCGCATGCGCGACATCCGCGGCACCGGCAAGGTCATCGGCACCGACCGCATCGCGGTCATGGCCGCTCTGAACATCGCCAACGAGCTGCTTGCGCAGAAAGAACGCGCCAGCGACGACGCCGCATCCGTGGGAACCCGCGTGCGCGACCTGCGCGATCGGATCGAAGTGGCGTTGAATGAGAGCAATCAACTTGAACTTTAGGCGTATCAAGTCAGTTTAATCCGCTGGAAGTTCTCACGCTTTCCGACTAGCCTAATAATTCAGACATCTCCTGCGGTGTTCGCCAGTGGGCCGAGTTATCCCTTGAGCCTATGCGATATATGCCGGGGGTCGATCAAGCGTACCGGTGTGCATGTCCGCCTCGTAGCGGAAAGCCTGATGGAACCCTTATCGACGCCCACTTGAACCTCACGGTTCAAGGTCAACGGCCGGCAGCGGCGCATGTGGGGGATGTCTACTTCTCTGATCCATGTCGGAAAAAGCCCCTCTCCGCCAGCGTATTCGCCATCGACGAGCTTCCCTGAACACCCGGGTTCGGCGTCAAGCCGCGCGGGCCATCGCAAAAAGGGCGCGTACGCTTCGTCGTTTCCAACGCGCTCATCGAGTGGCTGCCTATATCGCCCGCCATGGCGAATCGGACCCTCAGCCACTGGCGCAGGCGGCTCTGAATCTCGGCAAGCGCGTGTATCTACCGGTGCTGCACCCCTTCTTTCATGGTCGATTGAAGTTCTGCCAGTTGCGCGCCAATACCATCTTGCAAGCAAACCGCTTTGGCATACCCGAGCCGATCGCACGCACCGAATGCCTGCGCGACAGCCGCCGCCTGGACCTCGTACTGGTGCCATTGGTCGCGTTCGATTCGCAAGGCTACCGTTTGGGCATGGGTGGCGGTTACTACGATCGCAGCTTTGCCTACCGACATAGCTCGAGTCGCGTTCGACCCTTGCTGATCGGCCTGGCGTATGAGTTTCAATTGGTTGATGACTTGCCGCATGAAGCCTGGGACATCCGGTTGGACGCCGTCATTACCGAGCGAAACATCTATCGCTTCAATCCCGTTGTCGCTTGATAAATGTCTTCATCACGCTGCACACAACAGCAGCTTTGCTTTGTCATTGCATCAAACAATGCGGTCATCGATCTGCGTTTTTTGTGTTTTTATTTGGCAATAACTAAAGAATGAAAGAAAAAGTACGAGTAAGTGGATGATAACGCCTGGTAATTTCAAGATGCTTGATTATACTCAGGCCATAGTCTATGGAACCCATGTGTGGAGGGGAGGTTATGGCAGTTAAGAAAACTGCAAGTAAGAAGGCAACTTCGAAAAAGAAATCCACGGTCAAGAGGACAGCGGTTTCGAAGAAGAAGGTGGCAAGCAAGAAGAAGGTTGCTACCAAGAAAAAGGCGGCAACCAAGAAAAAGGTTGGTACCAGGAAGAAGGCCGTAGTCAGGAAGAAGGCCGTAGTCAGGAAGAAGGCGACGACCAAGAAAAAGGCAGCACCTAAGAGAAAGGTGGCTACCAGGAAGAAGGCCGCCGCCAAGAAGAAGG
>JABDPD010000304.1 GCA_013042895.1 Boseongicola sp.
TTGGGCTAGGCTTTCTTAAGCTTGCCAATCACCCACAAAAGCACGACTGCGCCGATCGTGGCCATGATGATGCTGCCAACAAAGCCGGTTGCAGACAAACCGACGACGCCACCCAAGAAGCCGCCAATATAGGCGCCGACGATACCGACGATGATGTTCATCAAAAGCCCCTGGCTTTTGTTCATGAACTGGGATGCCAGCCAACCGGCAACGCCGCCAACGATCAAAAATGCAATGAGACCCATCTCAAAACCCCTCGTTGTTAATCATTCTTAACGTGGGCTGCGCCGTGCTTGAATGCAAGACTCATCGCCCTGGAATGCCGTCTCTCTTGGTGGCGGGCAGGTGCCAGTTGTCCAGAGCTTCAATCGCCTCATCAGCCGTATCAACAAAGCGGAACAAGTCGATGTCGTCTGCCGAAATCGTCCCTGCCTCTGAAAGCGCATCCCAATTGATGATCGTCTCCCAGAATTTCTTGCCAAACAGCAGGAACGGCACACGCTCCATCCGGCCGGTCTGAATCAGAGTCAGTGTTTCAAACAACTCATCCAAGGTGCCAAAGCCACCCGGAAAGACAGCTACTGCTGCCGCCCGCATGAGGAAATGCATCTTGCGGATGCCGAAATAGTGGAAATTGAACGCCAGATCGGGCGTAACATAGCGGTTCGGGGCCTGCTCGTGAGGAAGGACGATGTTCAGACCGATGGACACACCACCTGCGTCTTCGGCGCCGCGGTTTCCGGCCTCCATCACTCCCGGCCCTCCGCCTGTGACGATGATATTCTCGCCCTTACCATCAGCCATCGAGCGCTCAGTGATGATCCGCGAGAACTTGCGCGCTTCATCATAAAAAGACGATAGTTCAGCCAGTGTCTTGGTGCGCGCCTTATCTTTGTTCATCGGATCGGGAATGCGCGCGCCACCAAATAGAACCACGGTTGATTTCACACCGTATTCTTCCATCAACAACTCGGGTTTAAGCAACTCGAGCTGCAAACGCACCGGGCGCAACTCGTCGCGACACAGGAAATCAGGGTCGGCAAACGCCAGAGTATAAGACGACGACCGCGTTTGAGGCGTGTCGGGAATACCCCTGGTTGTCTCAATATCCTGATGTGCATCGCGAAAGCGGCGGCGGTTGTCGTCCATCATAAAGGCGGCTCCTTGTTACCCGGTCCTTTTGCATGGCAGGAAGGGCGCAACTTGTCCAACCCCGAGTGAGTGTTGATATGAAGGCTCCGACCCCCAAAGAGATTGCCGACGCAGGTGAGCGGATCGCGCCGTTTGTCCACCGCACACCCGTTCTGGAAAGTCATGCTTTGATCGATGGGCGACGGGTCGAGCTAAAGCTTGAGAACACGCAACTGACCGGCAGCTTCAAGGTGCGCGGGGCTTTCAACACACTTTTGACTTCGGATGTGCCCGATGCGGGGGTTGTCGCCGCGTCAGGCGGTAATCACGGCGCGGCGGTGGCCTATGCGGCGGGGAAGCTGGGGCACAAGGCGACAATTTTCGTGCCGGAACTGGCGGGCGCCGCAAAGATCGCGTTGATCCGCGAGACTGGGGCAGACTTGCATGTGGTGCCGGGGCAATACTCGGACGCTCTGGCGTTGGCACAGGCGTTCGAGGCCGAAACCGGGGCAATGCAAATTCATGCCTATGATGCGCCAAAGACGTTGGCAGGGCAGGGCAGTGTCATGCGCGAGTGGGAGGCGCAGTATACCGCGTCTCACACGGTTCTGATCGCGGTCGGTGGTGGCGGGTTGATCGGTGGGGCGCTGGCATGGCTTGAGGGGCGCAAGGATATCATAGCGGTTGAACCCGAACGTGCGCCGACGCTGCACGCTGCCTTAGAGGCGGGTGCGCCCGTGGATGTCGAGGTCGGTGGGATCGCCGCCAATGCGCTGGGCGCGCGGCGGATCGGAGATTTGTGCTTTGGGTTGGCGCGCAAACATCAGGTTGAAACGGTGCTTGTCCCGGACGATGCCATTGCCGAAGCGCAGCGGCTTTTGTGGCAGGTTTGCCGTCAATGGGTCGAGCCGGCGGGAGCAACGGCGTTGGCAGCTCTGATTTCAGGAGCATATCAGCCGCACACCATGGAAAGCGTTGGCGTGCTGGTTTGCGGCGCCAACCCTGCCCCCGGTCCTTTCGACTGATTGCTCTTTGGACGGCTGCGCGCTACATGGCGCGTCAACCACAGGTGCAAGGGGAAAACAAATGTCCAACGCTCAGCTTGAAGCCGCCATCGAAAGCGCATGGGAATCGCGTGACGAGATCACGCCCGCTACAACAGGTGAAACACGCGAGGCCATCGAAGACACGCTGAACGCACTGGACGGGGGTGCTCTGCGCGTGGCCGAACGCGGCGAGGATGGCGCTTGGCACGTGAACCAGTGGGCCAAGAAGGCGGTTTTGCTGGGGTTCCGTCTGAAAGATATGGAGCGTCAGGCCGGATCTGCTCAGGGCGGTGCCTGGTGGGACAAGGTCGACAGCAAGTGGAAAGACTGGGGTGACGCTGAGTGGGGTGCTGCGGGTTTTCGCGCAGTTCCGAACTGCGTCGTTCGCAAGTCGGCCTATATCGCGCCCGGTGTTGTTTTGATGCCATCCTTCGTGAATCTCGGCGCCTATGTGGACAGTGGCACCATGGTCGACACATGGGCGACCGTTGGCTCTTGTGCGCAGATCGGCAAGAACGTGCATCTCTCTGGGGGCGTCGGCATTGGCGGTGTGCTGGAGCCTATGCAGGCCGGCCCGACGATTATTGAGGACAATTGCTTTATCGGCGCGCGCTCCGAGGTGGTTGAAGGCTGCATCGTGCGCGAGGGCTCGGTTTTGGGCATGGGCGTGTTTATCGGGCAGTCAACCAAGATCGTGGATCGCGAAAGCGGCGAAGTGATGTACGGTGAAGTGCCGCCATACTCGGTCGTGGTTGCCGGTTCGATGCCGTCGAAGAATGGGATCAATCTCTACTGCGCCGTGATTGTAAAACGCGTGGACGAGCGGACTAGATCAAAGACCGGCATCAACGAATTGTTGCGCGACTAATCCAAATTCACGCATTTCAGCGCGTGCGATACTTGTTCTTAAAGGGGGGGCACAGGCCCCCCTTTTTGCTGTCATCGCCTGAAAGAGGGGCAGGGAGCGTCGCCATATGAACCCCGAAATGCCCTGACGCTGCCCTGATATGGTCATGGGGCTTGGCTAGGGTTCTCCCATGTTTACCAGTTCAGCGGATGTATTCCGCACACGCCAGGCGCTTGGCGATTTGCGGTCAATGATCCGTCGCACGCCTGAAGACACTCAAGCGCGTATGGTCGCGGGGTTCCCTTCCTCTGCAGGAGACGGAGCGGCAGTTTTGGCGCGCATTTTTGGTGACGGGGTGCGATTTCGCCATCCTGATGATTTTGAGGTGCATACCTCGGTTCTTTTAGCGGCAGCTCTTCCCGATGACGATTTTCCGGCGTTTGTTTTCGCAACCGCGATCATCTTGTGTGATGTGCTGCAGGCTGATGATCCCCCGGATGCGTTGTTTTGGAACTGGAACAGTTTTCACGAGCAATATGCGGTCGCAGATGCTCCGGTGCGGGCCGCGCTTATGAACGGTTTCAAAATGGCCGAGCTAGGGGGGCGGATCGAGCTTGATCCCGCTCTTGAAGCGGCCTGGTGTCTGACACAGTCGCGCGACGGTGTTCTGGCGGCGCTTGATGGCAGCGGTGAGCGCGCTTTGACCGCCGCAATCCTGTCCGAAGCGAATGCGACGGAAGCTGGTCGGCTTTGGTCAGGCGCCGAGACCGTCTCAGGGCCAGCTCTGGCCGGTTTTCGCTATCTTTACGAACGACCGGAGGGCCTGGCGCCTCAATCGGCCGCTTCCGCGCCGTTGATCCCTTTTGGCTAGCACGACTGGTACCTTGCACCGCGCTCTGACCTCTGACAGACGAGGGGCATGGCGAAAGAAAAGACACCCCGAGTGCAGCAAGTTTACACGCTGCTCATACAGATCGGTCGCAAAGACGGTGATGGCTTGCCAAAAGGGGCAACCGGCGGCGCTTTGGTGTGCTACGCTACCGGCGTTGATGAAGCCGAAGCCGTGCGCGAAGCCGTTGCCGTCTTGAAGAAGGCGGATGTCGCACCGCTGGACGTTACCGGTTATGGCACGATCGAGGAACGCGAGGCCGAAGGCCATGAGATCGACGCCGAAGAGCGTGCATTGATGCAGCGTGCTTTGGACGACAACGCGGTGATCGTCGCGCAGATGACGCCGTTCTTTGAGGACAAATCATGAGTGCAGTTTTTCTCGATCTTGATGGCACGCTGATGGACTCGCGTCCCGGTATCACCGGATCACTGGCGCATGCTTTTGCGCTTAACGGCATGGATGCACATGCTGAGAGTGATCTCACATGGATGATCGGCCCGCCCTTTGTTGAGAGTTTCGCGAAACTCGGCATCGCTGACGCCGATCCCATTTTGGCGGCTTACCGCGCGCATTACACCGCCTCCGGCATGTATGACGCCGAGGTCTATGGCGGTGTTATCGCGGCCCTGCAGGCGATGCGGGACGCAGGTCATCGTCTCTATCTAATGACGGCCAAACCGCACGCCTATGCTACGAAGATCACCGCGCATTTCGGTCTTGCCGCTTTCATGACGGCTGAGTTCGGCCCCGAACTGGACGGCACGCGCAATTGGAAGGGCGACCTTCTGGCCTATGCGCTGGAGCAGACCGGCGAGACGCCAGAGGCCTCTGTTATGGTCGGGGATCGCTACCACGACATGGGCGCCGCGGCCGAGGTTGGTATGGCTGCGATTGCTGTGCGCTGGGGCTATGGCACGCCGGAGGACTGGTCAGGTGCGGCTGCGTTTATCGACCATGCCTCTGAGCTGCCTGCCGTGGCGGCCTCTCTGCTTGCGCAGGGGCGTTGAAGTCGCCGCGACGCCAAGGTAGCACCTATCCCATGAGTATTGACCCTGCCGACCTTACCGCCCGCCTGATCCGCTGCGCTTCTGTGACGCCAGAAGATTCAGGTGCGATCCCTATCCTTGAGACGCTCTTGAAAGAGGCCGGGTTTGAGACCTTTCGCGCCGACCGTGGCGAGGTCTCAAACCTTTTCGCACGCTTTGGTCCAAAGGGGCATGCCAAGACATTTGGCTTCAATGGCCATACCGATGTCGTACCAGTCGGCGATCCTGCTGACTGGACCTATCCGCCTTTCAGCGCCCAGATTGAAGGGTCGACGATTTTCGGACGCGGAGCGGCTGACATGAAATCCGGTGTCGCGGCCTTCGTGGCCGCCGCCATTGAACGGGCTGAGACCAATCCGCCTGACGGGGCGATTCTGATCTCGATCACAGGGGACGAGGAAGGCGCAGGCGTCGATGGCACGCGCGCAATCCTCGACTGGATGGACGCCAACGGTGAGGCGATGGACGTCTGTATTGTTGGCGAACCAACCTGTCCGAACACGTTGGGCGATACGATCAAGATCGGCCGACGCGGCTCGATGACAGCTTTTTTCACGGCCGCCGGTGTGCAAGGTCATTCCGCCTATCCACAACGCGCAAAGAACCCGGTTCCCGCCCTTGCGCGCCTTATGGACCGTCTTGCGAGCCATCGCCTCGACAGTGGCACCGAGCACTTTGACGCCTCAACACTTGCTGTCACCACGATCGACACTGGCAATCCGGCCAACAACGTTATCCCGGCCACATGCCGCGCGACAGTGAATATCCGTTTCAACGATACACATAGTTCGGCAAGCCTGATCGAGTGGCTTCAAAGCGAAACGGCGAAGATCGCTTCGGAGACCGGCATCGACTTTGAAATGAAGACGCAGGTCTCAGGCGAAAGTTTTGTGACCCCGCCGGGTGCTCTTTCTGAGCTTGTTGCGAGCGCGGTGAAGGCGGAAACCGGGATCACGCCCGAGCTGTCCACCACAGGGGGCACCTCGGATGCGCGCTTTGTGAAGTCGCACTGCCCGGTTGTCGAATTTGGCCTTGTGGGCCAGACAATGCATCAGGTGGACGAGCGCGTTGAGCTCTCGGATATCCACGGGTTGAAGTCTATCTATGCCCGCATCCTTGACGACTATTTCACAAGCTGACCGGCCATGGTCGATATCATCATCACCCGCGATATTGCCGCCTGCCATAGTGTGCGCAAAGCTGTCTTCGTTGAAGAACAGGGTATCGCTCTAGAGGAAGATCTCGATGGTATGGATGAAATTGCGACGCACCTCCTTGCGAAGCACGAAGGAACCCCCATCGGCACAGCGCGGATGCTTGAGAAAGGCCACATCGGCAAAATTGGGCGCCTTGCGGTTTTGAAATCTCACCGAGGGCAGGGTCTTGGTGCCGCCATTATGCGCGCAGCGCTTGAAGAACTTGGCAAACGACCGCATCTTAGCGAAGCCCGGCTGGGTGCCCAAATCGAAGCCATCGCTTTCTACGAAGCGCTTGGCTTCACCCCACATGGTGACCAATTCCTTGATGCGGGCCTGCCGCATCAGGAAATGGTCCGCCCCCTGTGAGACAGCCGACCCTTGTCATCATGGTCAAGGAGCCGCGCCCCGGCCGTGTGAAAACCCGCCTTGGACGCGACATCGGCCTGACCACAGCGGCCTGGTGGTTTCGCCACCAAACCTGTCGCCTGATCCGCCGCCTTGATGATCCGCGCTGGCAGATCATCCTCGCCGTTTCCCCGGATCGTGAAGGTCTGCAAAGCCGCATCTGGCCTGAGCACATCACCCGCCTGCCTCAAGGCCCAGGAAACCTGGGCGAACGAATGGCGCGCATGTTGCGATCAACGCCTGGACCTACCCTCGTCATCGGCGCTGATATCCCGGCCATTACCAATGCCCACATTTCTGAAGCTTTCAAAGCCCTGAACCGGAACGCTTCCATTCTCGGCCCCGCACCCGACGGGGGCTACTGGCTCGTCGGCTTGAAGCACCCCGCCCGCGCGCCTCGAACTCTCTTCCAAGACGTCCGCTGGTCCACCGAACACGCTCTGGAAGACAGCGCCAAAACGCTACCCAAGCCGACCGCGCTCACCACGACCCTGCAAGACGTCGACACCGCCAAAGACCTCTGATCTTCTTCTTGGCAAAAACCCCCGGGGGTACGGGGCAGAGCCCCACGAGGCGACGCGCGCAACGCGGGGTAATACTCTCGAAAACCCCCGTGACGCCGCGCGTCCACCGTGCTAGCCCGCAAACATGGCACGCATCCCCACCAAAGATGAAATTCTCAGCTGGATCTCGGAGAACCCGACACAGGCCAACAAGCGCGACATCGCCAAAGCCTTTGGCATCAAAGGGGCGGCCCGGATTGACCTCAAGCGTATCCTGAAAGAACTTGCCGAAGACGGTCATATTGAAAAACGCCGCAAGACCTACCGCGATCCCGAAAGCCTGCCGCCTGTTTCTGTCCTGCAAGTCACCAACCCAAATGCGGATGGCGACCTCTTCGCGCGCCCGCTGGAATGGCAGGGCGAAGGCCCTGAACCTGCCGTCCTGCTGATCCTGCGCGCGTCGGATCCGGCCCTCGGTCCGGGCGACCGCATCCTTGCACGGCTAACCAAGGTCAAAGCGGACGAC
>JABDPD010000306.1 GCA_013042895.1 Boseongicola sp.
GCCCAGGCTGGCACAGAGCACCAAAACCCCGCGCGGCGCAGTGTCCCCAAAGAATCGCTCTACACGACCCTGAGCGGATTCGGCCAATTCGAGATAGTCCCCTGCCCTTTCAGGCCGGTCTGTCCAGACATTTGGAGCGATCTCTGTCAGTCCATAGGCCTCGGGCCAAAGAAACCGATGCGTGCCCGGCACAGCCACCCCAACGACCAAAGCCATAAAGATCGTAGAGGAAACAAAACTGAACAGACGCGCGAGCATTTAATCGTCAAAGCGGGGATCGCCTTCGATTTCAACCCTAATACCCTCGCGCACCAAGTCGCTACTGCCGCGCGGCCAACTCGATCTTGGAGTTCGTCCGCCGCTCAACACCTGCATAGTCTTCGCTCGTCAGCTCACTCTGCGAAGACAGCGCAATTGCCTCCGATCCATCCGCAAACCGCAACTGAGCCCGGCCCAGAGATTTTGCCACATATAGAGCATCATCCGCCGCAACCAGTTGTTTTTCAAAGGAAACATCACTCTGAGCCCAGACCGCTCCGACAGACAACGTCACCGTCAAATGCTCCTTTGCCGAGGGGTCAGTAAAGCTCACCGGCTGCCCCAAGCGCACCGCAACCGTCTTACCGTGCTCCTCCGAAACATCTGCCAGAAACACTGCGAATTCTTCGCCGCCAATCCGTCCGGCCAAATCCTCAAGCCTCAGATGCCAGTTCAGGCGATGTCCAATCGCTTCAATACACCGATCCCCCGCTGCATGCCCGTATTGATCATTGATCCGCTTGAAGTGATCGACATCCATCAAAAGCAACAACCCTGTACGCGACTTTGGCAACGCTCGTTTCAATCGGCCAATAAAAGTCTGTCGATTGAACACTTTTGAAAGCGGGTCGTAGTACGCGCGCTTTGTGAGCGCGCGTATCGCGGACACCTGCTGCCAACTTCCCAGCATGAACAGAAACACAAATGGAGTCCCGATGAACAGCGATTCAAGCGCCATATCCGTCATCGTATGATCTGCATCCCGCAAGATCTGCCGCGTCACCAGCACATGCCAGCCAAATATCAACACGCAGAAAAACGCGGACTTCCAAATGAATCCCGATAGACTTCGCGGAGCAAAATGATTGAGCACCTTTCGCATGAGAGTGCAGTAACCAACAATCGTTAAGAAACACTTGGTCATGCTCCAAAATCGCCGCTCCGCTCAGCAACAATCCTGCCATTTATCCAGATCCTCCTGACACAACCCTGTCAGGAGCGGTGTGCCACAAGGGGTCATTAACTCAACAAAGGAACAAGAATCATGCCAACCCCTCCTGCCAATCCTGTCGTCTGGACCGAAATTCCCGTGCGTGACATTGATCGCGGTATCGCGTTCTATAAGGACGTATTCCACTTCACTCTTGAGCGCGACGAAAGCGGCCCAAACCCCATGGCTAACTTCATCAACGACATGACCGGAGTCTCTGGTCACCTCTATCCCGGCAACCCATCCGCTCCAGGACAAGGCCCAACAATCCACCTCAATGTACCCGACACACTGGAAGCCGCCGCCGACCGCTGCTGGAAAGCCGGAGGTACCGTGCAAGGCGACCCCATCCCGCTGCCCGTCGGCCGCTTCCAATACGCACTCGACCCCGACGGCAATTCCATCGGTCTTTTTGAAGCGAAGGCCGCCTGATGCGCCGGGCCGACCGTCTCTTTCAGATCGTGCAATATCTGCGCGACGGTCGGCTCACCACCGCCGCAACTCTGGCGAAAAAACTCGAGGTCAGCGAACGCACAGTATACCGCGATATCGCTGACCTCATCGGCACCGGTGTGCCGATAGATGGCGAAGCGGGCGTGGGTTACATCATGCGCGAAGGCTACGACGTACCACCGTTGATGTTCACCCGCTCCGAGATCGTCGCCCTCACCGCCGGCGCCCGTCTCATACGCGCATGGGGCGGCACCGCCATGGCCGAAGCTGCCGAGGAAGCGCTGGTCAAAATCCGCGCCGTCCTCCCGGAGGATGCCCGTCAGAATGCGGCCAAAGTGCAAGTACATGCCTTCGAAATGCCCGAGCTCGACCGCGAGACACGCAAACGCCTTGATCTCCTCGAAGCCGCCGTCGAAACCAACACAAAGCTCAACATCACCTACGCCACCGAGGACGGCACGCCCTCAACCCGCGCGATCCGCCCCTTGGGTCTGTGGTTCTGGGGCAAGGTCTGGACCCTCGTCGCATGGTGCGAATTACGCGAGGATTTTCGCATGTTTCGCGCCGACCGCATCGCCGACCAAACCGAAGCCGGCCACTTCAGACAGGAGCGTGGTAAACGCCTCTCGGACTTTTATGCCTCCAAAGACCCTAACCGTCCTTCATACCTACCCAAGCCCTGAAGATCGCCAGCAGTTCCGCCTCCTTCGTTGCCAGTTCTTCCAGACTCGCAACCTTGAACGTCCGCGCTTCCTTCCCGTCCCCTTCAAGGCTGGGAAACACGCCTGGAATCTCTGCACCCTTGTGAAACATCAACGACGCATGCGCCTTTGCTTTTGGAAAGAAACTTGCAATGTTTCCCTTATAAATAAAGGTTGGAGCCTGCCACTTTATGTCCTCTGATACCACCGGAAGCTCCGCCAGAACGATATCCCGAATCGCAGAGACCACTGGCTTCATCGGGTTTTCATAAGCCTCCAACCAAGCATCTACTTTGGCGTTCTTACCCATCGCGTTACCCCTCATTCAAAGTCGTAATCAGCGAAACGATCTTCCCCTCATCAAACTGAAACCGGTACAGGCCACTGCCCTTGCCACCCGGAATAGACCGCGAGTAACACGTCCACCCCACACGCACTTCGCCGCCTGTGGTCTCGGCATGCTGCACCTCCAAACGCGTGTCCAACATCGGCATCTCCCAACCCAGGGCCATCTCCTTCACCCTTTCAAAAAAATGCCTAAATCCCGATCGCCGGAAAAGCCGCTAACCCTCGACTTTGCCTCGCCGATCACCACGCAGGTTTGCGTACAAAACGTGGTTGCGCCAACGCCCGTCAATCTGAAGATACGACTGCGCCACACCCTCGTACTTGTACCCGCATTTCTCGAGCAACCCGCGCGACGCTTTGTTTTCCGGCAAACACGCGCTTTCCAACCGACTGAGATCCAACACCTCAAACGCGTGATGCACCAATGCCGTCAGCGCCTCGCGCATATATCCTTCACGCGCATGCGGCTCGCCAATCCAATAGCCAACCGTCCCCGCCTGAGCCGGCCCGCGGCGAATATTGTCCAAGGTGATCGCCCCGATCAGACGCCCATCCTCGCGCCGCTCTAAAAATAGCGGTAGCGCCGTCCCCTGCGCGATGGACCGACTGGCCCAATAGACCCGGTTCACAAAGGACTTGCGCGACAAATGATCCCGCGCCCAGCGCGGCTCCCACGGCACCAGAAACTCCGCTGATTGCTCGCGCAAAGCGGCCCAATGTCTAAAATCTGCATGCACAGGCGGGCGCAATACCATCCGCCCGGTATCAATCCGGACTTTGCGCCCGAACTTCAGCATTACGCGACCAGCCTGCCCGCCAGAGCCTCGCGCTCCGGCGCTCGGGAAACCGGCCCATAAAGCGCCAACGCCGTATCCGCCTTTTCAACCAGTCCGGCGGCAAACGCCTTGGCATCCCCCGTCGTCACCGCATCAATCAACTCGACCGTCTCTTCCAAAGGCGGTACCCGGTCCCAGATCGACATGAGACGCGCCAGACGCTCCGCGCGGTTCGATGGGCTCTCCAACCCCATCAACATCCCTGCCTTCATCTGAGCCCGCGCCCGCGCTATCTCTTCAGGCGTCAAATCATCCGCCGCGCGCTTCAACTCATCCACCGTGAGGTTCACCAACCCCTCAATGTCCTCTGCGCCTGTTCCCGCATAAATTGTCAGCAGCCCACTGTCCGCATAAGCCCCGGTTTGCGCAAAGATCGTATAGCAAAGGCCGCGCTTTTCCCGCGCCTCCTGAAACAGCCGAGACGACATCCCACCGCCCAAAACGGTCGAAAAAATCTGCGCTGTATAAACATCCGGATTGCGATACCCCGGCGTCTCGAACGCCAATGCAAAATGCGCCTGCTCCAAGTCCTTCTCAACCCGGTGCTCACCTCCCCGGAACGCCGCCGGATCGGTGCCGCCGCCATCATGTGCGGCGAGGTGCCCGAAAGCCTCCTCAGCCGCCTTAACAATCGCATCGTGATCCACAGACCCCGCTGCCGAAACGATGATATTGCCCGGCGCATAGCGCTCTGCCACGAACCCCGAAAGGTCTGTGACACCAAACGAGGACACCTTCTCGGACGGTCCCAGAATCGTGCGCCCCAATGGCTGATCCGGAAAAGCCGTCTCCTGCAACCAGTCGAAAATCACATCATCCGGCGTGTCATGTGCCTGCCCGATCTCTTGCAGGATCACATGGCGCTCAACCTCGACCTCACGCGGATCAAACGCCGGATTGAGAACGATATCGCTGATCACATCAAACGCCAGCGGCACGTCGTTCTCTAATACCCGCGCGTAATATGCGGTCATTTCGCGGCTGGTATAAGCATTGATATACCCGCCCACGTCCTCAATCGCCTCAGCAATTTCCAAAGCCGACCGCTTCGCCGTTCCCTTGAACGCCATGTGTTCCAGGAAATGTGCAATGCCATTCTGTTCAAGCCGCTCATGCCGCCCACCGGCCGCAACCCAAACCCCAAGCGAGGCAGACGCCAGCCCCGGCATATGCTCCGTCACGACGCGCACGCCGTTTGCCATACGGTGGATTTCGACCGTCACTTTGCGCGCATCTTTCGGATCAAGGCTTCAATCTCCCCAAGGTCATTCCCTACGCGCGTGACGCGTTCTGACCTTTGATAAAGATCCCCCATCCGGTTTGGAAGGGGCGGCCTGACGCCGGTCGCGGCCTCCACAGCATCCGGGAACTTCGCCGCATGGGCAGTAGCCAAAGTGATCATCGGCGTCGCCGACTGACCTTGCTCCTCGGCCACCTTCACACCCACCGCCGTATGCGGACACAAGATCTCCCCCGTCCGCTCCAGCATCGCAGAGATCGTCTGAGACGTCTCCGCCTCCGATGCCCGCCCCGAGCCATATATATCTCGCAAAACCCCAATCGCGCCCTGAGACACAGGAAACCCGCCCGAGCCCTTCAGCTCATCCATCAACTGCGCCACCGCGCCCCCGTCCCGGCCATAAGCCTCAAACAAAGCCCGCTCGAAATTCGACGAGACCTGAATATCCATCGATGGACAAATCGACGGCGTCACACCTTCCTTTGTGTAAGCCCCACTCTCCAAGGTCCGGTGCAAAATAT
>JABDPD010000176.1 GCA_013042895.1 Boseongicola sp.
GGCCCACTGGCCACTCATCAGGCGTTGCGAATAACCTTCGCAAAAGCATCAAAAATCGGCTCGGCACCAGCGATCAAGGCACCACTTTCGTGTGGAGCTTCGACGCCATCGAGGCTTTCAACCAAGGCCCCAGCTTCTTTCGCGATCAAAACACCTGCCGCGATATCCCACGAATGCAGCCCGCGCTCCCAGTACCCATCATAGCGGCCAGCTGCGACATAGGCCAAATCAAGCGCTGCCGCGCCAAATCGGCGAACACCGGCGCAAGCCGGCATCAATCGCGCAAGGTCTTGAAGCGTCGCCGGCAGGTCAGGCCGCCCGGCAAACGGCACACCTGTCGCGAAAATGCTCTCGATCATCTTCGAGCGCGCTGAAACCCGAATGCGGGTCTCGTTCATCCATGCACCCTGCCCTTTTTCTGCGAAGAACAGCTCGTCCTTGGAAGCGTCATAGACAACCGCAGAAACAATCTCGCCCTTATGTTCAAGGGCAATCGACACCGCCCAATGGGGCAAACCATGCAGAAAATTCGTCGTTCCGTCCAACGGGTCAACGATCCAGCGCCTCGTTGGGTCCTTGCCCTCAACCGGTTCGCTTTCCTCGCCAACCCAGCCGTAATTCGGACGCGCTGTCATCAGATCTTCGCGGATAATCTCTTCCGCGCGAATGTCGGCACGGCTTACGAAGTCTCCCGCGCCTTTGGTCGAAACCTGAAGGTTTTCAACTTCACGAAAATCCTTGGCTAGTGACCGACCAGCCTTGCGGGCGGCCATTGTCATGACGTTCAGATTTGCGCTGCCTTGCATCGGGAGAAACCTTTTTGATGATCGGGGCCATTTACGGAAGCCGCGCCCCATGAGCAAGCCCTAAAACCGGCGACCAATCCTGTAGTCAAATACCGTGACCCGCCGTTTTTTGCGCGTTAAGGTCAGTTAACAGCGGGGACCTGTTAACAAACTAAGGAGCGTAAGCGTGGAACAATTACTCGCACAACTGATCGGCGGAGCTGCCGGTGGCATCGGTGGCGGCAAGGCCGTCAAAGGCGCCGACATGGGCAACATTGGTAACCTCATAGCAGGCGCCGTTGGCGGCGTTGGAGGCGGTCAACTTATTGGCGGCCTGCTTGGGTCTGGCGCAGCAGCCGCAGGCGGAATGGATATCGCCAGCATGGCCAGCAACCTCGTCGGTGGCGGTGTCGCGGGTCTCGTGGTTCAGGTCGTGGTCGGCATGGTCATGAAAAAAATGCGCGGCTAGTACCGCCCTTCACGGGCCAGGGTCTCAATCGGCCCAAGGCCCGTGAAACCCATCTCCGTCTCGATCGACGCGTTGGAAGCCGTGGCGCCCAAAAAAGTCGCGCTGCGCCTGAATCAGATCCGTCGTTCCACGGGCACGCCGCAACGTGTCAAAAAACGACAACGACGCCGCCATCGCTGGCACCGATTGTCCCGCCGACATCGCTGCAGTTACAACACGCCGCAAGGCAGGAACCGTCTCTCTCAAACGCGACGCGAAGGCGGGTGCCAGAAGTATCTGTTCATGTGGCAATCCGTCACGAACCGCCGACGAAATATCATCCAGCAAAGACGAGCGGATGATGCATCCTGCCCGCCAGATTTCTGCGACACGCGCCAGATCAAGTGACCAATTGAACTCCTCCGACGCCGCCGCCAGAAGCGCCATTCCCTGCCCGTAAGTGATGATACGCGCAGCCAATAGTGCGGCCTCCAGATCCGCATCCGAAACCTCTGATGTCTCTCCACTCAACGGAAACGCAGCTTCCGCCGCAGCCCGCGTCTCGCGCAATGCCGACCAGGAACGAGCGGCCACGGCGCTCTCAATTGCAGTTGCAGATTGGCCCATCTTTAGGGCTTCAATCACGGTCCAGCGACCGGTCCCCTTTTGCCCAGCCTGATCAAGGATGACGTCCACAATTGGCTTCCCGGTCTCGCTATCTTTCGATTTAAGTATTTCTGAAGTAATTTCAATAAGGTACGACTGAAGCGCTCCCTCGTTCCACTGGCCAAACAGCGCTGCCATATCCGCCAACGCTCTCCCATCAGCGCGCAGCAATCCATAGGCTTCGGCGATCAACTGCATGTCCGCGTATTCGATACCGTTGTGTACCGTCTTCACGAAGTGGCCAGCCCCATCCGTCCCAAGGAAAGCCGCACAAGGATCGCCTTCAAACCTAGCCGCAATCGCTTCAACAATATCCTTAATCGGCGCATAGGCGTCGGACGATCCCCCGACCATAATCGAAGGCCCAAACCGCGCGCCCTCTTCACCGCCAGAAACGCCAACGCCTAGGAATAACATTCCGGCATCCTCTACAGCTTTGGCCCGCCGACGAGTATCATTGAAATTCGCATTGCCCGCATCCACGATCAGATCTCCGGGCTCCAGCAGCGGGATAAGACTTTCGATCACTGCATCCACGGCGCCCGCATTAACCATTATTAAGACAGCCCTTGGCGCGGTTAACGAGGCAATGAATTCCTCAAGGGTCTCGCTTGGCTTCAATCGCTGAGAAAGCGCGCCCGCATCAGCCATCACATCCCGCGTCCGCCCGGGTGAACGGTTGTGCACGGCGACTTCAAATCCGTTATCTGCAATGTTGAGCGCCAAAGCCGCGCCCATAGTTCCCATGCCCGTCACACCAATTCGCGCCATGTCTGCCCCTCGCTTGGTTGTTCATGGCCAAGCTATGCATCAAAGCGCCAGACACAAGGGCTATGCGGCCTCTGGGGCAATCACTCCCAAAAGCGCCTCCACCAAGGCGTCGTCTCTATGGCGCAACGGGGAATTCAGAGTATCCGCCATTGCCATTCGCAAAAGCAGTCCCAAAAGCGAGGTGTGCACGGCGACCGCAGCCCGTCGCGCCTCTACAATTCGAGTATAACGACCACCCGCAACAAGGCAGTCGGCCAGCGCGTCATACATCTCGGTCGTCGCCGGGTGCATTCGCCCCAACGTGGTTAACATGGCGCCGTCACGCCCCGGCTTTTGTCCTATCTGCGGCGTGACGTACATCAAACGGAAGCGGTCCAGATCAGACATGTGGAAGACTGCAAGCGCCTCGATCACACCGCGCATTGCTTTATCAGGTGACGCATCTCCACTAATCGCCGCTTTACCCGCCGCGGCTTCGGCCTCCAAGGCCGGACGCACCAAAGCTTCCAGCAGGCGCGCTTTGTTTGGAAACCAGTAAATCACCGCTTGCTTTGAAACACCGACTCGCGATGCAATTGCCTCAAACGTCAACTGGTCCGGGCCTAGGTCACGAACAATCGTACGCGCTGCATCCAGAATCGCATCGGCCGTCTTCGTCCCACGTGTCGCCATAAAGCCCCACTCACACCAAACACCCTAATTTGATGCTAAGCCGACACCTGACGGCGGTAAAGACGTTAAGCCTCTGGAAACAATGGGTTTCGTAATGGGAAACCTAGCCCCCAGCCCCGCGCTGCAACTGCATCGGTATCTTGCGGGCCAGTTTCAAAAAATGTGCCATGAACGGCTTTGTCGTCTCGTCACTGCGCGTTGCTGCATAAAGACGTTTGCTCAAGCCAGCTTTTGTCACCGGTCGCGTCACGTAATCCGAATGGTATTTGACTTCGCGCACAACCCAGTCCGGCAGCACCGCCACACCCCGATTTGAAGCTACCAATAGCAGGATCACGGCGGTCAATTCCACTTGCCGGACCGACCGAGGCTCGACCTTGGCTGGGGTCAAGAGCTCTGAAAACACATCCAGCCGCGAACGCTCAACAGGATAAGTGATCAACAACTCATCGCGAAAATCTTCCGCCACGACGAATGCTTTTTTCGCTAAGGGATGCTGTGCTGACGCTACAAAAACCGGCTCATAGTCAAAGAGTGGGGAAAACGTCACCTCCTCCAAATCCTCGGGATCAGAAGACACAACCAAGTCAACTTCCTCGCGCGCCAACGCAGGCAATGCATCAAACGCCAGACCCGGGCGAATATCTACGTCTACATTCGGCCAAGCCTTGCGAAACTCCTCCAGCACCGGAAACAACCATTCAAAACAAGCGTGGCACTCAATTGCGATGTGCAAACGCCCCGATTTGCCCGATCTCAAATTGCGAAAATCGTCTTCCGTTGCCTCAAGCTCCGGTAAGACCTTTTCCGCCAAAGCCAGCAAACGCTTGCCCGCAGACGACAGCTTTAACGGCTTTGAGCGTCGCACGAACAATTCCACACCCGCCTGCTCTTCCAGCCCTTTTACCTGATGACTAAGCGCCGATTGCGTGATGTTCAAAAGGTCTGCAGCCCGCGCTAATCCACCTGCGGAATGGATCGCCCGGATCGTACGTAAATGCCGAAACTCTATATGCACAGTTGAGGCCGCCTCATAACCTTTCTGAGAATTATGAATTTGTTTCATACTTTGTGACATGAGACAAGACGCCAACAAGGAGTCGCCCATGTCACGCCCAACGATTTCATTCGAGTTCTTCCCGCCTCAATCGCTAGAGGCCTCGTTCCGCCTCTGGGATACCGTCAACACGCTCTCGCCGCTCGACCCGGCCTTCGTTTCGGTCACCTATGGCGCAGGCGGCACCACCCGAACACTAACCCACGAAGCGGTAGAAACGCTTGGTCAAAGCATGGGCCTCGACGTCGCTGCGCATCTGACTTGCGTAGATGCTACGCGCAGCGAAACGCTTGAAATCGCACAAAACTATGCACGCGCGGGCGTCAAACGTATTGTCGCTCTTCGTGGCGATCCTCCGAAGGGGGCTGGCAGCTTCCAACCCCATTCTGACGGATTTTCCGACGCGAGCGAGCTTGTCTCTGCCCTTGCCGAGACCGGCGATTTCGAGATCACCGTTGGCGCCTACCCTGACGCCCACCCCGATGCCGCCTACGACGGAGCCGACATCGACTGGCTGAAGCGCAAGATCGACGCCGGGGCAACAAACGCCATCACACAGTTCTTTTTTGAAGCCGAAACCTTCCTTAGGTTCCGGGATCGCTGCGCCGAGGCGGGCATCGAAGCCGAGATTATTCCCGGGATCCTCCCCATCGAGAACTGGAAAGGCACCAAGCGCTTCGCGAAGCGCTGCGGCGCACGTATCCCCGCAACTCTTTCCGCGATGTTTGATACCGCCGAACGAGACGGGCGTACGGATCTTCTATCCACCGCGGTCTGTACCGAGCTTTGCACGGAACTCTTGGAAGAAGGCGTGAACCACCTGCACTTTTATACGCTGAACAAACCGGGCCTGACCCGTGATGTGGTGCACGCTCTCGGATTGGCACCCGACATAAGCCTGTCAAAAGTCGCCTGAATTCAGACATCTAAGACCGCCGCGTCGTCAAACTCTGCCGCACGCGGTGACCGCCCTGTCGCGGAAGGATGCAACCGCTCACTTGGATCGAGCCCAACAACCCGTTTTTTACGTGCCAGAAAAATTTTTCCCCAGTTGCGCCAGGTTCCAACGGACGGCGCGTCCGCGTTCAACACGTAACGGCTCCGCCAGCCTTCAGGCAATGGCAACTCGCACCCTTCAAGCCGCTCAATCATCCACACAAGCGGTATGTTCGAAAGAGGCCGTGCCGCCGCGAACCCAGACAGATGTCCGCCTACGTCGCTATGACTGCCGCAAAACCAGACCTGTTGAATCGTCCCGTCCCAATCCGCCCGCGTTTCCCACAAAACCGGCTTAAAAGCCTCTCGCGTTTCATCCAGCGCTAGCGCGTGAAACCCATGACGAATGGACTTGCCCAGGCGGTGATTGTGAAACGAATGCTTCACCTCGGCCCAGTGCCAAACAAACGGTGCGCGGAACCCCAACGACTTCACCGTGTCAAAAACCCCAATCGCCTCAATCGGCACTTCAGCATGGCAATAGGCCGCGCGAAACTCTGCCATCACATCTGGCGCATCATTCTGCTGATAGTGCCGGTAAGCCTCGGTCACCATCCGTTCGGTAGCATGCTCGCGCTCCAAAAGACCGATTTGGTCAATCACGCCGGCGAGGGATCGAACAGCATAGGCCCCGCGCGAATAGCCCACCAAAAAGATCGTATCACCGGGCCGATACCTTGACGCAAGCCACCCGTAAGCTCTTCTGATCTGACGGTTTATCCCACGCCCTTCAATCACATTCAGCGTTGCCGACCAGTCCGTCCATTGCACGCCCGCTTCGTAAAACAAGCTGATCGGGCTTTCGCCTACCTCGTCTTCCAGAAGCTTATAGATGAGCCCGACATTGGTTTCGCATCCATCGTCCAGCATCGACATCGTGCCATCCAAAAGGATCACATGCGTCGCGGCCTCCCGCGCGATCTGCGGCGAGGACCGTTCGGTCCGGCGGAAAAAGCCCAGAAGGCCCTTTAGGCGTTCACCCAAGGACATCAGAGCCACGCCACGCGCGCAAAAAGGCAGGTCATCTCCATAGAAACGACCTAAGCCTCAAGTCATGGATATTCCATGAAATTCGCCGTGAAGAATGTTGCGGTGTGGCCTTCAGGCCAACCGATCCGTCGTTACAACTTCTATCGCGCCGTAGCCATTGAAACGCGTGACGGTTGCTGTCGAATAGGCCCCGAGCCCGTGCCAGACCAGCCAATCGCCTTCAGAAATGTCCCCGGCCAGGGGTACAGTCCCCGGCAAACGGTCAAGCGAGTCGCAGGTCGGACCAAACACAACAAAATCGATCGGATCACCACTTCGTTCGCACGCCAGAGAAACCGGCTCGATCCGGTCAATGTTGCCAAGGATCGGCAACTCGGCCAAGCCGCCGTAAATCCCGTCATTCAGGAACACTGCGCCATCCTCGCGGATCGCCTTTACGCGCGTCGCCAAGCTGAAAGCCTCAGCCACCATCGCGCGCCCAGGCTCGCAAACCAGCGAAGGCATATCGCCCCCAAACGCATCAATGGTCGCCAACTCAATCGCTGCAAAAATGGCTTCTAGATCAGGTGCTGCACCCGTGCGATGCGCGGCGTAGCCACCGCCAACGTTTAAGCGCTGCAAACGAACGCCTGCATGTCCTGCAACGTCAGCGCAGATATCAATGTAAGCTCGCCACGCCGCCGGATCGGCACACTGAGTGCCCGGATGGAACGTCATCGAAGGCGCGAATCCGGCCTCAGCCACGGCCTTGAGAAGGATCGCAGCCAACTCAGGGTCCGCTCCAAACTTCGCCCCGAAATCATAGGCCGCCCCTTTCACTGGAAGCCTCAGGCGCACGGAAACTTCCGTGCTTTCCGGCACACCGCAGCGTACGAGTTTCTGAAGCTCGCCCAGCGAGTCGACCGAATAAGACGTCACCCCATGCGCAATCGCCGTCGCGATCTCGGCCTCAGACCGTACCGGGTTGTTGTAATGCAGCACCGCCGTTGGCATCAGTTTCTTAACACGCGCCATCTCAAACGGCGAAGCCACATCAAACGCGTCCACTCCAGCCGTCATCAGATTCTCAAGCACTTCTTCAGCGTCGTTCGCTTTGACCGCATAAGTCACAAGCCCCGGAAATCCCGTCAAAAACCGTTTCGCGCTCGATTGCAGGATCGACGGCGCGAAATACAGCACTGGATGATCCGGAGACTGAGACAAAAGGTGCTGCGAGGGTGAAGCATGAAGTGCGGTAACCAGAGACATCGACGTTCCTTCAACAATGCCAAGAGAGGTAAGACGCCCTCTTTCTATCGCCCCATTCCGTCGAAACCTATTGTCAAATCGGCCATTTCGACGGTAATATTTATCAAATCGTCTTAAAAGGACTACAAATGGACAGGACGGATGAAGAATTGATCGAGCTCCTGGTTGAAAACGCGCGCATGCCGGTCGCCAGCCTCGCCAAACACCTAAACCTTGCGCGTTCGACCGTGCAGGCCCGTCTGGACCGCCTCGAACACACCGGCGTCATCAAAGGCTACACAGTTCGCCTTGGTGACAAAATGCGCTCCGAACGCTTGCGAGCGACGGTCCTTCTCCAGATCGATCCGATGAAACTCGCCCCTGTTCTTGCCCGCCTCAAGGCCCTTCCGGAAGTCCGCGCTGTCCACACGGCATCCGGACGCTTCGATCTCATCGCGACCCTCTCCGCCCAGACAACCGAAACGCTCGACACAGCCCTCGACGCCATCGGCACCGTCAACGGCGTGCGCACCTCTGAAAGCCTCATCCATCTCTCAACCCGCATTGACCGGCGCGCGTTCTAAGTTCGCCGCCGAACGACCCAAATCAAACTAAACACCACAAAACACCAGAGCCGCTACAGACGCCGCAATCGTCAAAGCGCGTCAGACGCCGCCTAGTTTTGCCGAGACCTCACCTCTCATTTGCCAGTTATCAAATCCCTGCCATTCATGGCTTTTCCTTACCCGGCCCCCACGTTAAAAGCCACTCGCGAGACATCAGGAAAGCCCGACCCCATGCCGATGAACAAGACATTCGACGCCGCCGAAGCCGAAAGCCGCCTCTATCAGGCATGGGAAGAAGCAGGCGCGTTTAAAGCCGGGGCGAACGCCAAGCCAGGCGCCGAGACCTTCTCGATCATGATCCCACCCCCTAACGTCACCGGTGTCCTGCATATGGGCCATGCCTTCAACAACACGCTGCAAGACATCCTGACACGTTGGCACCGCATGAAGGGCTTCGACACACTCTGGCAGCCCGGGCAAGACCACGCAGGCATCGCCACTCAGATGGTTGTCGAACGCCAACTGGGCGAACAAGGCAAACGCCGCACCGATTTCTCTCGCGAAGACTTCACCGCAAAGATCTGGGACTGGAAACAGCAATCCGGCGGCACCATCATCGAACAGCTCAAGCGCCTTGGCGCGTCCTGTGATTGGTCCCGCAATGCCTTCACCATGTCCGGCGCACCCGGTGCTCCCGAAGGCGAAGAAGGCAATTTCCACGACGCCGTCATCAAGGTCTTCGTTAAGATGTATGAAGACGGCCTCATCTATCGGGGCAAGCGCCTCGTCAACTGGGACCCGCACTTTGAAACCGCGATCTCTGACCTCGAAGTCGAAAACATCGAAGTCGACGGCCACATGTGGCACTTCAAATACCCCCTCGCGGGCGGAGCCACCTACGAATACGTCGAGAAGGATGAAAACGGCAACGTCACTCTGCGCGAGACGCGCGACTACATTTCCATCGCCACGACGCGCCCCGAAACCATGTTGGGAGACGGTGCGGTCGCGGTCCACCCATCGGACGAACGCTACGCCCCAATCGTCGGAAAGCTCTGCGAAATCCCGGTTGGGCCGAATGAGCATCGCCGCCTGATCCCGATTATCACCAATGAGTATCCCGACCCCGACTTCGGCTCGGGCGCGGTCAAGATTACCGGCGCGCACGACTTCAACGACTACCAGGTCGCCAAGCGCGGCAACATCCCGATGTACCGCCTCATGGACACCAAAGGTTCCATGCGCGACGACGGCGCACCGTACGCCGAAATGGCCGCCGTTGCGATGGCCGTCGCCAAAGGCGAGCGCGCACTCTCTGAGTCTGAGGC
>JABDPD010000178.1 GCA_013042895.1 Boseongicola sp.
GAGCTACCCATCGAATGTCCGGTTTATCGATCCCCATCCCAAAGGCAATCGTCGCCACAACCACCAGATCGTCATCAGTCTGAAACCGCCGCTCCACCTCGCGGCGCGCATCCGGTTCCATCCCGCCGTGATACGCCAAAGCCGAATGCCCTGCGTCGCGCATCGCCTTCGCCAGCGTCTCGGTTTTCGCCCGCGTCCCGCAATAAACAATCCCTGACTGTCCCTTGCGCGCAGCAGCAAAATTCAGGATTTGCTCGCGTGGTTTGTCTTTGGCCGCAAAGGCCAGATGGATGTTCGGGCGATCAAACCCTCCAAGGAATACAGTGGGCTCATCTCCCCCAAACAACCGCGTCGCAATCTCGTCGCGAGTCTCAGCATCTGCCGTCGCAGTGAACGCCGCCAGCGGCACGTCCAACGCGCGTCGTAGCGCACCGATCCGCAAATAGTCGGGCCGAAAGTCATGCCCCCACTGGCTCACACAATGTGCTTCATCAACCGCCAGCAAGGTTACACCCGCATGCGCCAGCATTCGGTCCGTCCCTCCCGCCGCTAATCGCTCGGGCGCCATATAAAGAAGCTTCAAATCGCCTTCATGGAGTGCCGCAAACACCTCGGCATTCTCATCTTCAGTGTTGGCCGAGGTCAAAGCCCCCGCCGAGACACCCGCCTCTTTCAAGGCACGCACCTGATCGCGCATCAGCGCAATCAACGGCGAGATCACTACTGTCAATCCGGGCCGCATCAACGCAGGAAGCTGAAAACAAAGAGACTTTCCGCCCCCGGTTGGAAGAATCGCGAGCACGTCGGTGCCCGCGGCCACAGCCGTTACGATATCGGCTTGCATCGGGCGGAACCCGTCAAAGCCGAAAACTTCGCTTAGAATCGAATGGGCGGTGGGACTGGACCCGTCCATTGCTGTGCCTTGTTTTTTTACTGCTCTTGTTGCCTACACTCTCGCATGTGAACGAGTGGTCAACAAGGTCCGATCAAGGCCAGAGAGATCAGATAAAGGCGCCCGCATTATTGATCAGAATTATCCGCAAAGCATAAACCCCGATCAGCGCGACCAAGGGTGCCAGATCAAGCCCACCTGTCTGAGGCAGGAAACTGCGGATACGTCCGTATGCAGGCTCCAACAGACGGTTCAAGCCGTCCCAAACCTGACGGACAAACGGTTGATGCAGGTTCAGTACACTGAAGCTGATGAGCCACGACATGATGATATGCGCGATCATGATGAACCACGCGACATCCAAAAGCAGCAGCAGGATTTGAAGGAGCGATTGCATGTGTCAGCTTTCCGTCAGTTACGTCCACCCCACCTAAGCGCCACGGCTGCGCCTGACAAGACCCGGCTTCCGTGGCGTTCGTCTTGACCCTCAGACAAATAACAACAATCTGCGCCGCAGGAGGCCGACGCCATGTACCCATATATCCGAGCCGTTACCATGATCCTAAAGGGTGGCAAGATGTCCAAGATCGGCGTCTATGACACCCACGTGTCCCACCACCGCGCATGGCCCTGGGACACAGATCTGTTCGGCGAGATCAACCACGGACGCATGCTAACTCTGTTCGAGCTTGCACGCTGGCAGTCCACAACCCGCATCGGGGCACTGGGGCTCGCGCTGAAAAATGGCATCTACTTCCCGGTCGCAGGCGTGTCGGTTCGCTATCGCAAACGCATTCCCACATGGCAGAAGTATCGCGTTCAAACGCGCTTTCTGTCCTACGACGACCGCTTCACCTACGTGGAACAATCCATGTGGCAAGGCGACACCTGCATGAGCCACTTGCTTCTGCGCGCCGCAATCAAGAACAAGAAGGGCTCAATGACACCGGTTGAGTTTCTCGAAACCGCGGGCCTCAGTACAGAAAACCGCCCCTTGCCCGAGTGGGCGCAAAAATGGGTCGATGCCGATGCCATCCGCCCATGGCCACCCGTCGACGGTCCTATCTACGACAGTTGAGGTTGCTTAAGTTCTGCGCGACCTGTCTAAAAGGCAGGTAACGAACGAGGAAGACAATGAGCCAACCAAGCCTAAAGAAACGTGTCTGGGGCTGGTTCTTTTTTGACTGGGCCAGTCAGCCCTATCACACTGTTTTGCTGACATTTATCTTTGGACCGTTCTTTGCCTCCGTCGCCATGGAATACTACATGGCCACTGGAATAGGCGAGAATGCAGCCGATGCGCGCGCTCAGTCGATCTGGTCCCTAACCTTGACTGTCACCGGCTTGATCGTCGGGTTTGGTGGCCCCGTCATGGGTGCTCTGGCCGATACGGCTGGCCGACGGATGCCATGGATCATCGCCTTTTCGACGATGTTCGTCGCGGGAGCCACAGGCCTTTGGTGGACCAACCCGGACGGATCAAATCTCTTTTGGGCACTTACTTTCTTCGCGGTGGGGTTCATCGGCGCGGAGTACGCGCTAATATTCACGAACGCACAATTGCCAACGCTTGGGACCCCACAAGAAATCGGTAAGATTTCAGGGTCCGGGTTCGCTTTCGGCTATCTCGGCGGTTTGATCTCACTTGCCATCGTCCTTGTATTTTTTGTGGAACAAGCGAACGGACGCACAATTGCGGGACTGGCGCCCATCCTCGGTCTGGACCCCGAGATGCGAGAAGGCACGCGATTTGCAGGCCCGTTTGCCGCGCTTTGGTTCCTGATTTTCATGATCCCCTATTTCCTCTGGGTCCGCGAAGTGCGCGTAGAACGGCGCGGACACTCTCTCAGAGCCGCGCTGAGCAGTCTCGGGGCCTCCATCAAAGGTCTCGCTAGACGTCCCTCCCTTGCGGCCTACCTCGGCTCCTCGATGCTTTACCGTGACGCGCTGAATGGACTTTACGGCTTCGGCGGGACCTACGCGCTTCTGGTTCTAAACTGGGAAGTCACTCAAGTCGGCGTTTTCGGCATCATCAGCGTCCTTGCAGCGGCCGGATTTTCATGGGTCGGTGGAGGGCTCGACAAGAGGCTCGGCCCAAAACCCGTGATTATTGCCACCATCCTTGGTTTGATGCTGGTCTGTTTCACCATCGTGAACATGAGCCGCGAAAGCATCTTCGGCGTCGCCTTGGAAACGGGCTCCGCCCTGCCCGATATGGTTTTCTTCGGCTGTGGCGTCCTGATAGGCGGGTTTGGCGGAATTTTGCAGGCTGCAAGCCGCTCCATGATGGTGCGCCACGCCGATCCCGAAACACCGACCGAAAGCTTTGGCTTGTATGGACTTTCTGGGCGCGCAACGGCTTTCCTCGCCCCGGCGTTAATCGGAACCGTGACAGCCATGACCGAAAGCGCGCGTCTTGGGGTGGCTCCTTTGATCTTTTTGTTCCTTCTTGGTTTGGTTTTGCTACCATGGGTAAAAGCAGGCGGAGACAGAGCAGACACATGGGATACCGGTTCGCAGCCGTCCTGACGGCCATCGCACTATCCATTTCACCCGCTTCAGCGGAACCGCTGGCAAAGGAGCTCTTCGGCGCCGAGCCAAAAGGCTCGCGCCACACCTCCGCGCCCTTTGGCGGTTATGCTAAGGGATGCCTCGCAGGCGGCGTTCAACTGGCCGAATCCGGGCCGACGTGGCAAGCCATGCGCCTCAGCCGCAACCGAAACTGGGGTCACCCCAGTACCATTCGATACATTGAACGCTTATCGGCATTTGCAGCGAAGCAACCGGGCTGGAACGGCCTATACATCGGTGACATCTCCCAACCCCGCGGCGGGCCAATGCTCACCGGGCATCGCAGCCACCAACTGGGATTGGACATTGATATCTGGATGCTGCCTGCGAGTGACCTCACTCTAAGCCGCAATGCCCGAGAAAACCTGTCATCTATCTCAACTCGCCGAGCCAAAGGCGCCTACGTCAACGAAAACTGGACACCGCAGCACCACAAAATCCTAAAAGCTGCCGCCAGCGATCCAGATGTTGCACGGATCTTCGTGTTTCCAGGTGCGAAAGTCCAAATGTGCAAAGACGCGCGAGGGGACCGCTCCTGGCTTCGGAAAATCCGCCCTTGGTGGGGCCATCACTATCATTTCCACGTCCGACTGAACTGCCCAAGCAACGCAGGTGGCTGCGTCAATCAAGCGCCACCACCTGCAGGTGACGGCTGCAATCAGGCGGAAGAATGGGTCAACAATATCCTCAATCCGCCACCTCCAGACCCCAACGCCAAGCCTCCTGCGCCACGTCGCGAGTTGGTCATGGCCGATTTGCCTCGGCAATGCGCGCAAGTTTTGTCGCGCTAGTTCTCGCGGCGACCCCGCTCGCCGCAGAACCGCAGCTTGAACACCTTTCCACTTTCGTTTGGGATCGTCCCGAAGACTACTTCGGCGGTTGGTCCGCAATTGAGGTGCTGGACGATGGCAATGCCTTCATTGCCATCGGCGACAACGCTCAAATCTACAAAGGCAAATTCGCAAGACAAGACGATACAATTTTCGATGTCGTTTGGGCACCTGTTGGTGCCTTGAAAGACACCAATGGCGAGGCCTTTTTCGCCAAACAGATCGACCATATTGGCGACAGCGAAGGCATCGCGGCCTTCCCCGACGGTCATTTCGCCGTTTCCTTCGAGAGATTCCCGCGAATTATCCTCTATGATGACATAGGCGCGATTGACCGCATCGATCTCCCTCGCGAGGCCTCGTCGCTACATGAAAACGGCGGCGTCGAAGCCTTGGCTGTGGACTCCGCGGGCCGTCTAATTGCGATCCCAGAGACAGTCCCCAAAGGCGCGCCCGGCTTTCCGGTCTGGCGAGAGACGGGTAACAGTTGGGACACAATCGGGCATCTGAGCAGATCGCAAGGGTTTCGTCCGGTCGGAGCGGACATTGGTCCGGACGGCAGACTTTATATCCTCGAACGCGCGTTCCACATCATCGGATTTCAGAACCGCATTCGCGTAGTCCTGCCCGATAACATTGACCCGATGGGCGAGCTGATTTGGACCTCATCACTCCGAGCGTTTGATAATCTCGAAGGCCTCTCTGTCTGGACGGATAGCGCAGGCCTTATCCGTCTGACTATGATTTCGGATGATAATAATCTCGCCATTCAGGAAACCCAGATCGTCGAGTTCCGCTTGACGCCTTAGCCACCCAAGGCTAAACGCGCCCGTCCCCAAGCCGGGGCCAAGTCTCCGACTACCTTGTCAAAACGGAACAGAACAATGACTCGCATCCTTCCTGGCATTTTCGCCATGGCCACCATCGTCGTGGCCTCGAATATCCTTGTACAATTCCTGTTCGGCCAATGGCTGACATGGGGCGCCTTCACCTATCCGCTCGCATTTCTAGTCACAGACATCATGAACCGCGTCTACGGCGCGCGCGACGCCCGCAAGGTCGTCTTTGCAGGTTTCCTTGTCGGTGTAGCCTGCTCGATGGTCGGGACCCAAATTTCCGGCGAATTCGGACCTCTTGTCACCTGGAGGATCGCAATGGGGTCAGGCCTTGCCTTCCTGACCGCTCAGCTTCTGGATGTGGCCATCTTTGACCGTCTGCGTGGAGGCACATGGTGGCGCGCGCCGTTGGTCTCGACGCTGATCGGTTCTGCAGTGGACACTGCGCTGTTCTTTACAATTGCCTTTTCAGCAACGCTTGCCTTCCTCGAGCCTGCAAACGACGTCAACTGGGCGGGAGAGGTATTGCCTTTGTTAGGCCTTGGTCCAGTCGTTCCCCTTTGGGTATCGCTCGCAATAGCCGATTGGGGCGTAAAACTTGCCCTCGCATTGATCGCACTGGTGCCATTTCGCATAATTGTGAGGCGTCTCGGGGCAGAGCTTGCGTAAAAATCGTTGACAGACACAATATCTGTGCCAACCTCCTAGTATCAGAAACAAACGAAAGGAGGTGGTCCAGTGTCTAGAGCGATATTGGAGAAATGTGTCGGAACAGTTGGAGGAAGCATCGCCTGAGGGCAAACCCAAAGGCAGAAGCACCTTTGATTGGGCCGTCGGCTGGACCGACCCCTAACTGGCCCATCTCCAAGACACTCGGAAGGGTCGCCTAACGGCGGCCCTTCTTCTATATCAAAACCATGAAAATCACGCCTGAAATCACAATCGCCGACTGGGAACTGACCGAGAACTTTGTCCGTGCCTCCGGGCCAGGCGGGCAGAACGTCAATAAAGTCTCTTCGGCAGTCGAGCTTCGGTTTGAGGCGGAACGCTCACCGAATTTGCCAATGTCGGTCAAACAAAGACTCCGGCGATTGGCAGGGCGGCGATGGACTAAGGACGGCGCCGTGATCATTCAAGTGAGCGAAGAGCGGAGTCAGGCGCGCAACCGAGACATCGCGCGGGCCCGCTTGGCGGATTTGATCCGAAGAGCGACCGAGAAACCCAAGAAACGCATTCGTACGCGTGTCCCACTTGGACAAAAGCGGAAACGCGTCGAAGCGAAAAAACAACGTGGGCAAGTAAAAGCCTTGCGCGGACCGGTCGACGAATAGGGGATTTGTCCCCTAACTTCATCAAAGCCCTCGATCTTATCTCAGGTAGCTTTCCAAAACGGCCGGAGGATTGGCAAACAGGCTTGTTGTGTCTTCAGGTGGAGAAACAATTCCGTCCGCAACCAACACAGTCTGTGCGGCATCTTGCGCATCCTCCGGGTCATGCGTGACCATTAGCAAGGTCGCCTCTGGCAAAAGCTCTCTCACCAAATCGAGCATCTCACGACGCTGCGACGGGCCAAGCGCAGAAAACGGCTCGTCCATCAAAATCACGGGACGTTTTGTCAAAAGCAGGCGTGCCAGGGCCACACGGCTCTGTTGTCCACCGGAAAGCGCTCCAGGTGTGCGGCGTTCCAGTCCTTTCAACCCTACCTTATCAAGCGCAACCAACGCCCGCTCGCGCGTTTCAAGGCTTGGTTTGGCGACTGGTTCTGCTCCCAAAGCCACATTGGTCAAACAGTCCAAATGGGGGAATAGATTATTATCCTGAAAGAGCATGGAAACAGGCCGTTCTCCCGGTATCAGTCCAGTGAGGTCCGCGCCATTCCAAACAATACGCCCCGCGTCCGGTGCCACGAAACCGGCAATCAGCGCAAGGAGCGACGATTTTCCGCCCCCGGACGGACCGATCACCGCCGTCACACCCGGGCCTGAAATGCTCACGTTTGCCGAAAGCGAAAATCCCTCCCGTTCTAGGCGTACATCGTCCATTTCAAGCACCAAGGCGTCCTCCCAGGTCACATGCCCAGAATAAGAGGAAGCTCAGGCCGAGCAAAAGCAATGAGGCGCCCGCCGCTTCGTCCATTCGATACGCGCCCATCAGGCGATATAATTGCAGGGGCAACGTGGCAGTTTCCGGATCTGCAAACAAGGCAACTACTCCAAGGTCGCCCATCGACAACGCAGCCGCCAACCCTGCCGAAAAGCCCAGCGGGCGGCGTATCCGGGGCAGGATGAGCACCCGAAGTCGCGCAAAACCTGTAAGCCCAAGGCTATCGGCGAGCGGTCCATATGCTGTCTCAGCGTCTCGTACCGCCGGGATCAGAACACGAAGAACGAATGGCAGTGTTACCAAGGCATTCACCAGAGCTGTCACCGGCAAGGCGAGGCGTGAAGGCTCAACAAACGGGAAAACGATGATGAATAGTCCGGTGCCCACGACAAGCGGAGACGCTGCTATGGCAAGAAGGGCAGTACTTTCGATCCACCGGGCTCCGCTGCGGAAGCGCGCTGAGGCCAGTGCGATGACAAGGGCTGCACTTAGCACAATAGAGGTTGAAACTGTGGCAACGACCAGCGACCAAGCTGCGGACATCCAAACAGCGTCCGGCAACGCTGCAATGCCGCCCAGTCCACGCACGAAAACTGCGGCCATAGGAGCAATCAGGAATGCCGCGGCGGCGGCGATCAGCGTGACGTCCAGAAAAACGCGAAGCCAATCACGACCGTCCCAACGTTCTGGCGGCCGATCAAATCCCTTACCGAAACCTGGTGTCGCGGCCCATTTGAGCGCCATTAACGCCAGCGTCCCGGTGATCACCAGTTGAACAACTGAGAGCATCGCCGCACGCGTGAGGTCAAAGTCGAATCGCACCGCTTGATAAATCGCAAGTTCGACCGTGGTGGCACGCGGGCCGCCTCCCAGCGTTAACGCGACTGCGAAACTCGTTGTGCACATGACAAAGATAATCAATGCCGCGGGCGGGACGGCCCGGACAAGCATCGGTATTTCGAGGTGTCGAAATATTGCACCCGGCCCCATATTGAGGGACGCGGCCAGACGGAACCGCTCGGATGGAATGGTGTGCCACCCCTGCAAGAGCAATCGCGTGGCAAGCGGCAGGTTCAAAAAGACGTGCGCCAGGACAACACCCTGCAAACCAAAAATGCTGATCGGTTCGGCTCCCAGCGCTACCAATCCAGCATTCAAGATCCCACCACGACCAAAAATTGCCAAAAGGCCAAAAACCGCGACAATTACCGGGAGAAGAAATGGCGCCCCCAACATCGTGATCAGTGTTTCACGCCCCCAAAAACGGCGACGCGCAAGAGCGCGTGCGACTGGAATAGCCAGTCCAACACTTAGGAGCGCCGACAGGATTGCCTGCCATATCGTAAAGTGAATGGCTGCCCAGTCGGACGCCGACAAACCACGACCGCCTTCCGCTGACAAAACGACAGCAAGACCGGTTGCGCCGATCAGTACCGGGATCGCGGCGGTCACCGCGATCCCGGCCCATCCGGCAAACCCTAGCGGCTGAGTGCGGTCAGCCATTCGTCCAAAGCGCCATCACGCGCCGCGGCTGCCGCTTCGGGCGACAAGAGAAGTGCTTGCGAAGGCTGCACCAGTGTTTCAAACCCGTCCGGTAATCCAACTTCGGGAATAACGGCCGGATACATCCAGTTGGTCGTCGGAATAACTGTCTGGAAAGCGTCCGTAAGCATGAAATCAAGAAAAGTGGAGGCCAACACGGGCTGATCGCTCGACGCCAGTTTCCCTGCGACCTCAACCTGCAGGTAATGACCTTCAGTAAAGGGCGCAGCAGCTTTGCTCGAATCTTCTTCCGCGATGAGGTGGTAAGCAGGTGACGTGGTATAGCTGAGGACCATATCAGCCTCGCCTTCAAGGAAAAGCCCATAGGCTTCGGACCACCCCGGTGTCACCGTGACGACATTATCCGCAAGAGCTTCCCAAATTGCGGGCGCTTCGTCTCCGTAGGCTGCTTTCACCCACATCAAAAGACCGAGGCCCGGTGTGGAAGATCGCGGATCTTGGATCACAATTGTCGTGTCGCTCGCTGCCAGAGTGCGAAAATCCGTTGGGATATTCTCTTGGTCGACGTTGTGGACAAAAGCGAAGTAGCCCCAATCATAGGGCAGGAAGTTGGCGTCCGACCACTCGACAGGCATGTCCAACCCAGGTGTTTCAATGCCATGGGGCACAAAAAGCCCAGTTTCGTGGGCCGCTGCAATTAGGTTGGTATCAAGTCCCAACACGACGTCCGCATCGCTTCGTGAGCCCTCCAGCCGGACTCGGCCAAGAAGGGCCGCCCCATCACCTGCCGCTATGAATTGCAGATCACAAGCGCAAGTTACTTCAAAGGCAGCTTCAATCGCGGGCCCGGGACCCCAATCGGCGACGAAACTGTCATAAGTGTACACGGTCAGAATGGGCAAGTCCTGAGCCGAAGCCGGAGTGACTGCCAAAAGCCCTGCCGCAAGGATTGGATAACGCATCTTTCGTTCCTTTTAGCTGGGCGA
>JABDPD010000179.1 GCA_013042895.1 Boseongicola sp.
CTGTTGGAGAAGGTGCTGAGTGGTATGAAAAAGCCGAGGCCCGAGGCGCCAAACGAAGTCTGATTGATCAAGAACTCCAGTCAATATTGAAGGCCGCCCCGCCAGAGAAACGCAACCAAATAAGAAATGCGCTCAAGACCCGGGACAAATCACGCTACGATTGCCTATAACCAATTGGACCGTGAGGTTTAGGGATTGGCCGCTTTGTCCGCAAAGCGGTCATCTGCACGTGGTTACTCTGAAGGGTTACGACTTCTCGATAAGCCATGCTCTCGCGTCGTCTTCTGCGTCAGGGGGGAAGGTCTCGATAGTCAGGCCGGGGATCAGCATGCCTTCGATATCGGCGGCTCTGCGGAGCCACGCCTGATCTGCAACGACAGCGACTTTGCCGATTTTGGGCAGGCTGGCGAATAGACGCGGAAGGTAGCCGAATTCGACGGCGATGGCTTGGAGCGCGGGGAATTCGAAGTCTTTGATGGTGTAGAGGAAGTCGGTTTTGTCGGCGGCCTCGACAATGCGGAGGAAGCTCTCAAGGCCTTCTTTCATTTGCGCTTCGTCGATTTTTCCGCCGATGGTGAGGCGCACGAAGCCGTCTGCGTCGCAATCCAGATTGAACATTGGGGCTGTCCTTTCGCTGTGGAGAGGGGCGCCTTTGGTTACATCGAGAAACTGACCCCGCAGCCGCATGAACTTGAGGCGTTGGGGTTTTCGATAGTGAAGCGTGCGCCGATCAGTTCTTCACTAAAATCAATCACGGCATTAGCGAGAAACGGCAGGGAAACTTCGTCAACAACGACCTTCTGGCCATCGCCTTCAAGTATGGTGTCGCCGTCCGCAGGTAAGTCGAGGTCGATGTTGTATTGGAAACCAGAGCAGCCGCCGCCTTCCACCGCGACGCGCAAGGCTTTTGGGGTCTCGGCTCCGGCGTTTATCTCGGCGAGGCGTTCGAAAGCGCGGGGTGTCACGCGGGGTGGGATGTTCAGTTCCATGGAGGCGGTTTCTTTCTGTCGCTCAACATGAATATAAGGGGCGCATCAGAGGCGGACAAGACGCAGGCAGAAAATGCGAGCGCCCTATGCATCAAACCCCGAGGACAGTCGGGGGCGGCTTTTCGTGGAAGAGGAAAGCGCATTCCGGTCGTGTTTTCAGCGCGATCGGGACAGGATCATCCATGCCAGCGCTTTTAGGCGGCTGAAGCATAAGACCCAGGTGTTTATTGAGCACGAGGGGGATTATTTCCGCACCCGGCTGACGCATTCGATTGAGGTGGCGCAAGTGGCGCGCACGATTGCGGGAGCTTTGGGGCTAAACGCTGAGCTGACCGAGGCTGTGGCTTTGGCGCATGATCTTGGGCACACGCCGTTTGGCCATACGGGCGAGGATGCTTTGGGCGCGTTGATGGCGCCTTATGGTGGGTTTGACCACAACGCGCAGGCCATTCGGATCGTGACGCATCTGGAGCGGCATTACGCGGATTTCGATGGGCTGAACCTGACTTGGGAGACACTAGAGGGGATTGCAAAGCACAATGGGCCTGTTGAGGGGGACGTGCCTTGGGCTTTGGCAGCGTGTCAGCGAGAGGTGGATTTGGAACTTGCGACTTATGCGAGTGCAGAGGCTCAGGTGGCAGCGATTTCGGATGATGTGGCCTATAATCATCACGATTTGCATGATGGGCTGCGGGCTGAATTGTTTTCGACGGACGAGTTGGCCGAACTGCCGATTCTGGATCGGTGTTTTGCCTTGGTAGACGAGGCCTATCCTGGCCTCAATTATTACCGGCGGCGGCATGAGGCTTTGCGGCGGTTTTTCGGAATTTTGGTTGAGGACGTAATTGCGGTCGCGCGGCAGTCCTTGTTGGAGATAGGACCGAAGTCGGCAGAGGATATCCGACGGGCCGGGTTTCAGATAATTCGGTTTTCACCTGAGGTTTTCGTGGACTTGAAAGTCATCCGTGCGTTTTTGTTTGAGCGTATGTACCGAGCTCCCTCGGTGGTGGCGATGCGGGTGGAAGTGACGAAGGTCGTGGAAGAGTTGTTTCCGTTCTTCATGGCGCATCCAGATCAGTTACCGAAGCAGTGGAGGAAGGACGTGGAAGAGGCGTCTGGCGAGGTTGAGCTGGCACGGTTGGTGTCGGATTACATCGCGGGCATGACGGATCGTTTCGCGATCCAATGCCATGAGCGGTTTGTCGGCATATAGCAACGGATTGTTAAGTATGTGCAGCTAGGCAGGTGTCATTGCGGTTTTTGAGCTGGATGACATGGGCAAGGCAGAGCAGATATTACCGGCAGCGGTTGATCATCATGGGTTTCAGATTCCACGACATTTGGCGTGGCGCACGGGACGCCTGGACCGATTTCGCGAGGTGTCGGATGAGCACATCACACATTTGCAAACATATGCCGGGTTGGCGGACGCGCGGCACGTGGTTGAGATTGGCTGCGGTGTGGGGCGGGATGCTATTCCGCTGATGCATATTCTGCCGAGAGACGGCAGTTATCTGGGGATTGATATCATTCCAGGTTCCATCGAATGGGCACGTGCGAATGTGTCGGCCCATTCACCGCATTTCAGGTTTGTGCATTTTGACGTGGCGGATCAGCAGCACAATCCCGGCGGAGCGAACGCTATGGAGTGCTATAAAATCCCGTGCCGCGATGGCTCGCAGGATCTGATATTTCTCTATTCGGTGTTTACGCACATGTTTCCGGACGATGTGGCGCGGTATCTGTCGGAGTTTGCGCGAGTCTTGCGACCTGGTGGCCGCGTTCTAGCTTCGATGTTCACAATGGAGCGTGGTCTGATTTCGTACCTGAAGGCGATCGGGGGCGGCGGCTTGCGGTCGTTGACTTTTTCGCACGAGGTAGAAGACGGCTTCTTTCACAATGATCCAGAAGTTGTGCCGGGGGCGACGGCCTATTCGCTGGATCGGCTCGGGGCGATGGCGGTCAAAGCCGGATTGGTGCCGGAGCGGTTTGTGCGCGGGTCGTGGCGCAAGGACGGGGAATTTGATGTGAACGGGCAGGATTTGGTCGTGCTGCGTAAACCTGCGTTTTGATACGGTCTAGAGTTTCAGTCGCAGGAAAACCAGATGGGGCGCGTATTCCAGCGGATTGGCGTTTTCGGGGTATCGGTCGATGTACTGGAAGCCTGACTTTTCATAGAGGTTCAACATCGGCCGGTTGCCAATAACGGTGTCGGCGAAAATCCATTCCAATTCCATGCGACGCGCTTCGGCGATGCGTTCTTCAAAAAGCGCGCGACCAAGACCCTTGCCGCGCTGACTTGGGGCGACGAACATGCGCTTCATTTCGCCGGCGTCTTCACGGATACGGCGCAGGCTGCCACAGCCGACCAGTGTATTGCCCTCATCATATGCAACAACGAGACGGTTTCGCGGCGGGAGCAGATGGCTTGGGTCTG
Source organism: Boseongicola sp. (assembly GCA_013042895.1). Classification (GTDB taxonomy): domain Bacteria; phylum Pseudomonadota; class Alphaproteobacteria; order Rhodobacterales; family Rhodobacteraceae; genus Boseongicola. The sequence goes on from JABDPD010000179.1 coordinate 3,427, forward strand.
CGAGCGTTTCGTCGGCCATTTGAATTGGGTCGATTTTGATGCCGCTCTCGGCTTCAAACGTGGGTAGAATTCCAGTGAGATAGGCGATCAACAGATCGCGGTAGCCCTCAGGGATGGTTTCGACAAATTCAAGGCGCTGTGTCATGATAGGATCGTGGCGTTTGCGCGGATGCAAGTCAAACACTCGCGCGCCGTTGACGCGCCCTTTCTAGGTGGTAAACCGCGAAGCGAATTCCAAAGGCAGTTACATGAACATTTTCGCTGAAATCCGCACGTCTGTGATCGAAACACTGGATGCCATGGTGGCCGATGGAGACCTTCCGTCCGGGCTGTCGTGGGGCAACGTTGCAGTTGAGCCTCCGCGCGATGCGGGCCACGGCGATATGGCGACGAACGCGGCAATGGTGCTGGCCAAGGGGGCGGGCAAACCGCCGCGCATGATTGCTGAAAACCTGGCGGAACGGCTGACGACCGACACGCGCATTGCTGTTGCGGAAGTCGCGGGGCCGGGGTTTTTGAACCTGCGGCTGCACCCGGATGTCTGGCACGACGTTGTGGCCGAAGCGATCGATTCCGGTTCGGTGTTCGGACACTCGGGGATGGGCGCGGGCGTTAAGGTTAACGTGGAATATGTGAGCGCGAACCCGACAGGACCATTGCATGTTGGCCATACCCGGGGCGCTGTTTTCGGCGATGCGCTGGCGTCATTGCTGGCGTTTGCGGGCTATGACGTGACGCGGGAATATTACATCAACGATGGTGGCGCGCAGGTCGATGTACTGGCGCGTTCGGCCTTTGAGCGATACCGGGAGGCGCACGGGCTTTCGCCAGAGATCGCCGAAGGGCTTTATCCAGGCGACTATTTGGTGCCGGTGGGTGAGGCGCTCAAGGCGGAGTTTGGCGACAAGTTTCTTGATCAGCCGGAAGAGGTCTGGCTGGAGACTGTTCGCGAGTTTTCAACCAACGCGATGATGGACTTGATCCGTGCAGATTTGGGCTCGCTGGGCGTGAAGATGGATCACTTCTTCAGTGAGAAGTCACTTTATGGCTCGGGGCTGATTGAGAAAGCGATTGCTGATCTGAAGAGCAAGGATCTGATTTACAAAGGAACGCTGGAGCCGCCGAAGGGCAAAATGCCGGAAGACTGGGAACCGCGTGAGCAGACGTTGTTCCGCTCGACCGCGCACGGGGATGATGTGGACCGTCCGATTATGAAGTCTGATGGCACTTGGACGTACTTCGCCCCGGACATTGCGTATCATTGGGACAAGATTGACCGTGGATTTGACGAACTGATTGACATTTTTGGTGCGGACCATGGTGGATATGTGAAGCGGATGAACGCGGCTGTTTCGGCATTGTCGGATGGGCGAGTGCCGCTGGATGTGAAGCTGACGCAACTTGTTAAGCTTTATAAGGACGGCGAGCCGTTCAAGATGTCTAAGCGGGCGGGAACGTTTGTGACCTTACGCGATGTTGTGGAGCAGGTGGGGCCGGATGTTGCGCGCTTTGTAATGCTGACACGCAAGAACGACGCGCCGCTGGATTTTGATTTTGCCAAGGCCGTTGAGCAGTCGAAAGAAAACCCGGTGTTTTACGTGCAGTATGCGCATGCACGGATCCGCTCGGTGATGCGCAAGGCGGAAGAAATGGGATTGGAGTATTCGGATAATGCCAAGTTGGAAGACGAGGCAGAGTTCCGGGTTGCTATGAAGATCGCCGAATGGCCACGTCTAGTGGAGATTGCAGCGCGCAATCACGAGCCTCACCGGGTGGCTTTTTATCTTTATGAACTGGCGCAGGAGTTTCACGCGCTTTGGAACCGGGGCAATGATCGGCCCGAGTTGAGGTTCCTGCACGAGGGCGATAGCGCGGCCACTGCGGCGAAAATCGCTCTGCCTCGTGCCGTAGCCGTTGTTATTTCAACAGGATTAGGTATTCTGGGCGTGACTCCTGTCGAAGAGATGCGCTGACAAAGGCGCGCCGCGGCTTGAGTCTCGAGAGCAGTTTTAAGCACGTCGGATCAACCGGCGGCTACAGTGAGGCAAAGATAATGGCGGCTATCAATTTCAATGAGATGGGCGACCGCGATGGCGGTTCGCTGACAGCAGCGATAAATTGGGCAGGCGCGTTCCTGTCAATTTTGCTGATTGCAGGACTTGCGACCTGGGGCTGGAAGCTTTGGCAGCGTGATGTCACTGGCATTCCGGTCGTGCGGGCTTTGGAAGGACCGATGCGCATCACCCCGGCCGATCCTGGTGGATTGGCGAATGATTTCCAAGGTTTGGCTGTGAACCGCATTGCGGAGGAGCGGGCAACCGAGTTGGCGGATCGAGTGGTTTTAGCGCCGGCACCGCAGACCCTTAATGAGGACGAAGACTTGGCTATGGCGGACTTGGCGCCTCCGGTGGAAGAAATCTTGCCGGTGGTCGAAGTCACTCCTGCGCCCGAGTTGGACGAAGTGGCGGTTCTGGAGACCTCGAGCGAGCCGATGGTGGAAAATGCGCCATCTGCGACTGACCTTGCCGTCGCGGCCGCGCTTTCGGAGGCAGGCGCAATCGTTGAAGCTCAATCGGTGAGCCTTGTCGTCGCGGGGCCAGGTGTGCCCTTGGCAACACCACGACCACTGGTGCGCCCCGAAGGGCGGCGTGTGGCCTCGTTGAATGTTATCAATGACGTAACCGGTGCAATTGATCCGGCTACTATCCCGGTTGGTACGCGGCTCGTGCAGCTTGGCGCCTATGGATCCGAGGATGTGGCAAAGGCAGAATGGGCGAACGCGATTGCAAATTTCGGAGACTATATGGTTGGCAAGGAGCGGGTGGTGCAGGAGGCGGAAACCGGTGGGCG
>JABDPD010000342.1 GCA_013042895.1 Boseongicola sp.
GAATGAAGCCTGATCTCGACGCGCTGACGCCAGAGACAATCGTGGCGTTCATCGGATCGATCTTTGATCGTCGGGGCGGTGAGGAGTATCTGGGCGAGCCTGTGACTATGGGTGAGCATATGTTGCAAGGTGCCACGATTGCTGAACGCAACGGTCAATCGGATGAGGTTATCGTCTCGGCGCTCTTGCACGACATCGGTCACTTCACGAGCGAATTCGGCACCTTCACGATGGATGATACGACTGACAGGCACCATGAGGATGCAGGCGCGGAGGTCTTGGAGCGTTTTTTCCCAACAGTGGTAACCGATTGTTGCCGGTATCATGTGGCGGCGAAGAGATACCTTTGTGCGAAGCGACCCGAGTATTTCAGGCGTTTGTCCGAGGCGTCGGTGCATTCGCTCAATCTACAGGGCGGGCCGATGACGCCTGAAGAGATGGCGGAGTTCGAGAAAAACCCGAACCTCGATACGATAATTGCGGTCCGGTATCTTGATGACGCCGGAAAGATCGCGGGCATGGAGACACCTGATTTCTGGCATTTCGCACCTATGGTGCAGCGGCAAGTCGATCGCTGTTTGGAACGAGGCGCGAATTAGGTTTGCTGCGGTTTCATCGCGTTAGGAGAGTTGGGAACCAATCTTCGCGCAGGCGTTGACCCGGTTGCATATCGTGGCCGGGGAAAGGTGGAGACGTTGGTCCCGGGCGCTCGACATAGCGGGCGTCATCGCCGACGAGACGGAGGGAAAACGCGCGCCGGCGCGCGTTGGTGGTGTTCCCGCGTGCTCCGTGCAGGATTGAGAAGTTGAAGGCGACGGCATCGCCCGGCTCCATCGCCCATTCGCATATATCCATGCCTTCGGCGTCGGGATCTGGAACAGGCATGTATGTATCGCTGTCGGGATAAAAATTGGTTTCGGCGAGCCAGCGGGTAGGCAGGACAGGTTTCTTCCAAAGGTGACTTCCGACCACGCAGCGCAGGCTGTTTTCATTTACCGGATCGAGTGGGGACCAGAAACTAATGGTCTGGCGACCTTCCACAAAATAGTAGGGCGCATCCTGGTGCCAGGGTGTTGCTTTGTTCGTTCCGGGTTCTTTTACGAGGATGTGATCGTGGAACATCTGAACGCGTTTTGACCTCATGAGGTCGGCAGCCACTTTGGCGGCGGGAGAGGTGCGGACGACCTCTTCGAATTCCGATATGCGGGTCCAATTGCAGTAATCGTCAAAAAATCTACCGCTTTCACCCTCTTTCGTGTTTTCAGCGCCGTAGGGGCTGGGGTCGGCCATATTACGGTCGATGCCTGCGCGAAGCATGTCGATGTGATCCGCAAAGAGACCCTTGATGAGGACGACGCCATCGCGCTGGTAGATGTCGACGTCGTCTTGCGTGAGGAGAGTGTTCAAGGGCGTGCCTTTCGAATGTCACCCCATCCTAAAGGATGGGTGCCCAGTCCGTCACGATAGAAAAGCTCACATAGTCAGACTTTTGATGATTGTGGGCCAAGTCGAGCATTCCTGAAACAGGCAAAGATCGCGCGAGCCATTTGGCCCGCGAGGTCGACGATCTTTGTTTGAAGTTACCCAACAACCCTTTGGCTGTTTATTGGAGCGGGCGATGAGATTCGAACTCACGACCCTAACCTTGGCAAGGTTATGCTCTACCCCTGAGCTACGCCCGCATCCTTGGGTGAGGCGGAGATATAAACTCCAAGACCGACTGGCAAGGGAAAAATTCGTGCGATTTGCGGTTTTTCGCAGGCCGGCGCCACAAACGCGGGCTTTGGCTCACCAATGGGCGGGGGTTGGTGAAGGTGACAGAATTTGAGTGATCTGACGCGCTGTGTTTGGTGCCATGTCATGTAGCATGACTCGCGTGGTGTAACTGCCGTACATTTTGCCGTCGTCTCCGAAGAAGTACCAGTCACGGACCTGATCAGTTCCAAAGGCAACGGGATCCCCGATATGCTTGGTATCGGTTGATTTCGGCTCGTTCGCAAGGAGGCCGACATAACGACCATCGCGCAGGGCGAAAGGCCTCACCCAGATGGTTTCGTCTTCGCCACCATAGCCCATCATTGAGATCTTAAGTGCCGCGTTTTCACGTGCGCGACCCTGGTCATCCAACGCGAAGTCGAGAAATGTGGAAAGATACGCGCGGGCCTGGTTTTCGGCGTTGGCAAGTTCGCTCGCCCGTGTTTGTGAGATTTCTGTGGGCGCAAGTGGGTCCGCTTTTGCAGGACCGACACTGTAGCCTGCATTTGCGGAGACAAAGTTCACACCAAGCAGAACAAAGCCGAAGACACGTCCGCGCATTTTCCAGTTCATCATTTCGTTCCTTCGCAACCCTGTGTTGGAAACTCGGCTGCGAATGGGGCGGATTGACTGCGACATTGAGGCAAAAACTGGATAATTGGGGCTATTCGCGAAACACCGACGGAATCGTTGAAGACCGGTTTAGTGGGCTTGGATTTCGAAAAGGTTAATGCTGTTCAAGGTGCTGTGCCTCTGCGGTCGGGATTTGCGAATTAGTTCACGTCCCGCCGATTGTCCCGAGGATCGCTCCAAATCACGCAGCGACCATTTGGTCGCTGCGCCAAGGCCCCTAAAAGCGGCCTCCGGCGGCGGATCTCCAGTTGGCTCATTGGCTTGTGTCGGATTTGGATATTTAGCCAGAATGAAGG
>JABDPD010000345.1 GCA_013042895.1 Boseongicola sp.
TGGTCGAGAAGCTGAAAGGCATGGACGTTCAGGACTGCCTGATCGTGCTGGAAAGCTGGGATGAAAATGTGTATCTCGCGTCCCGCAACCTGCCGAACGTCAGCGTGCTGGAAGCCAGCGCTGTCGATCCGGTCAGCCTGCTGCGCTATGAAAACGTATTGATGAGCGTCGCCGCCGTGCGCCGTCTCGAGGAGAAATGGGGATGAATGCAGAACGACTCGCAACTGTATTGGTAGGTCCGCATATTTCTGAAAAGAGTACGGTGCTTAGCGAAGAAGAGAATCAGTTCGTATTTAAAGTACGCACCGACGCGAACAAAGCCGAGATCCGCAAAGCGGTCGTGATGATGTTCGAGGTCAAAGTTGAGTCGGTGCAGGTACTCAACGTGCAGGGCAAGAAAAAGCGCTTCCGCACGACGATGGGTAAGCGCCCGGACTGGAAGAAAGCCTACGTGCGTTTGGCCGAAGGCAGCACTATTGATTTTGTTGGCGCGGAATAATTCCCGCGGCATTTGGAAAGAGTTAAAGGCGAAGCAAGATGGCACTACAAAAGGCCAGACCAACATCACCAGGACGCCGATTTAAGGTACGGGTACTTAAGCCCGATCTTTATAAAGGCAAGCCGTATGGTCCTCTTCTTGAAAAGAAGACCAAGACGGGCGGACGTAACAATGCGGGTCGTATCACCAAGCGCCACACCGGCGGTGGTCACAAGCAGCGTTACCGTGTGATTGATTTCAAGCGCAATAAAGACGGTGTGCCGGCTAAGGTCGAACGCATTGAATACGATCCGAACCGTAGTGCAAACATCGCTCTTCTGCTGTACGCGGATGGCGAGCGTCGCTACATTATCGCAACGAAGGGTGTGAGTGCCGGGTACACCATGGAGTCAGGGACCGAAGTTGCGATCAAGGTCGGCAATAATATGCCCCTTCGCAATATTCCTCTGGGTTCGCTCGTTCATTGCGTTGAAATGAAGCCAGGTAAAGGTGCACAGATGGTTCGCACCGCTGGCGGTTCTGCCCAGCTTGCAGCACGAGAGGGCAGTTATGCCACGCTGCGTCTTCGCTCTGGCGAAATGCGCAAAGTGCACATCGATTGCCGTGCCACGCTGGGCGAGGTAGGTAACTCTGAGCATTCGCTGCAAAAACTGGGTAAAGCCGGTGCCAAACGCTGGCGCGGCGTGCGACCGACCGTTCGCGGTGTCGCTATGAACCCGGTCGACCACCCGCATGGTGGTGGTGAAGGTCGTACGTCCGGTGGTCGTCATCCGGTGACGCCATGGGGTGTGCCGACCAAGGGTTACAAAACACGTAAGAACAAGCGTACGGACAACATGATTGTTCGTCGTCGTTCCAAGAAGAAAAAGTCTGAGAGGTTACTGAAGTGCCACGTTCCGTAAGAAAAGGGCCATTCGTTGATCTTCATCTGATGAAGAAAGTCGAAACGGCCGCCGCAAGCAACGACCGTCGACCCATTAAAACCTGGTCGCGTCGTTCCATGATCCTGCCTGACATGGTTGGACTTACGATCGCCGTGCACAACGGTCGCGCCCATGTTCCGGTGCTGATATCCGAAAACATGGTAGGTCATAAACTGGGCGAGTTCGCGATTACGCGTACTTACAAGTCGCACGCTGGCGACAAGAAGTCCAAGTAGGAGATTGAACAATGAAAGTGTCTGCGAAATTGAGATACGCGCGAATTTCTCCTCAGAAAATGCGCCTGATTGCTGACCAGGTCCGCGGCAAGCCCGTGGCTGAGGCCGATCAGACTCTGGCATTTATGCCAAAAAAGGGCGCAAAGATTTTACGCAAGATTCTGAACTCAGCTATTGCCAATGCCGAGCACAATAACGGCGCTGACATTGACGAGCTCAAAATCTCATCCGTGATGGTTGACGAAGCACCGCGTTTTCGTCGCTGGGAAGCGCGCGCCAAAGGCAGCGGTAACCGCATCATCAAACGCAACAGCCATATCACTCTGCAAGTTGCAGACGAGTAAGAGTAGTATTCAATGGGTCAAAAAGTACATCCAATTGGCATTCGCTTAGGGATAACCAAAGACTGGTCTTCCAAGTGGTACGCCGACAGCCAAACGTATCCTGAGTACGTCGCTACCGATCACAAGATCCGCGAGTTTCTGAAAAAGAAACTGTCGCAGGCATCGGTCAGCCGCATACAGATTGAGCGTCCCGCGAAGAAAGCGCACATCACCGTGCACACTGCGCGTCCGGGCATCGTGATCGGTAAGAAAGGCGAAGACATTGAGAAACTGCGTGCAGCCGTTGCGAAAATGATGAACATGCCTCTGACTGACATTCGCATCAACATTGCGGAAATTCGCAAGCCTGAGCTGGACGCTACGCTGGTTGCGGAAGGCATCGCCCAGCAGCTTGAGCGCCGCATCATGTTCCGCCGCGCCATGAAGCGCGCCGTGACCAACACCATGCGCCTTGGCGCCGGTGGCATCAAAGTCAAAGTGGGTGGACGTTTGAACGGTGCTGAAATTGCACGTTCTGAGTGGTACCGCGAAGGCCGCGTACCGCTACATACGCTGCGCGCCGACATCGATTACGGTGTGGCCGAGGCGCTCACGACCTACGGCATCATCGGTGTCAAAGTCTGGATTTTCAAAGGCGAAGTGTTCGATACGGCGGATGCCGCTACCGAAGCCGCCGAAACACCGGCTGCGCGCTAGGCACGCGCAAGTCAGGAGAGTTCGATGCTACAGCCAAAGAGAACAAAGTTTCGCAAACAAATGAAGGGCAAAAACCGCGGTTTGGCCCAGCGCGGCAGCAGCGTGTCGTTTGGCGAGTATGGCCTCAAGGCCACCGCCCGCGGTCGCATCACTGCTCGCCAGATCGAAGCGGCACGTCGTGCCATGACGCGTTACGTCAAGCGAGGCGGCAAAATCTGGATTCGTATTTTTCCGGACAAGCCGATCACCAAAAAGCCGCTTGAAGTGCGTCAGGGTAAAGGTAAGGGCAACGTGGAGTACTGGGTAGCCCAGATCCAGCCCGGCCGTATGTTGTATGAGATGGAAGGGGTTGACGAGTCCATCGCACGCGAGGCGTTCCGCCTGGCTGCGGCCAAACTCCCGATCGCGACCGCATTTGTGTCACGGCAGGTGGTGTGATGAAAGCAAGTGAATTGAGAGAGAGTTCGGTTGCCGAGCTCAACGAAGAACTGGTCAAGCTCCGCAAAGAGCAGTTTAACCTGCGCATGCAGGACGCAACTGGCCAGCTCACCAATCAGGATCAGTTCCGCAAGGTGCGTCGCAGTATTGCGCGCGTCAAAACGGTTTTGAACGAAAAACGCTAAACGCGAGCGAATGGCAATGACTGAACAAACAGCAACAACTCAGATTAAGCGCACTGTGACCGGTAAAGTGGTCAGCGACAAAATGGACAAATCCATCACTGTGGCGATCGAGCGCAAGGTGAAGCACCCGATGTACGGCAAGTACGTGAGTCGCACCACCAAGCTGATGGCACATGACGAAAACAACGAGGCAAAAGCGGGCGATACCGTGACCTTGTCTGAGTGCCGTCCACGTTCCAAGCGTAAAGCCTGGGAGCTGGTCACTGTCGTCGAACAGGCCCGTGTGCGATAACACCGGTTAAGCATTAACTAACAGATGGAATTAAAGCCATGATTCAGATGCAAACAATATTGAACGCCGCCGACAACAGTGGTGCGCGACGTGTGATGTGCATCAAAGTGCTGGGCGGTTCGAAGCGACGTTACGCAAACGTTGGCGACGTGATCAAAGTCAGCATTAAAGACGCGATTCCTCGCGGCAAGGTAAAGAAAGGCGAGATCTACAACGCCGTTGTTGTACGCACCCGTAAAGGCGTGCGTCGTCCCGACGGCCAGCTGATTCGCTTCGATGGTAACGCGGCTGTTCTGCTGAACGCGCGTCTCGAGCCCATCGGTACACGTATTTTTGGCCCCGTGACTCGTGAGTTGCGCGGCAGCAAGTTTATGAAGATTGTTTCTCTTGCGCCTGAGGTGCTCTAAGAGCATCGCGGCCCAGGATAAGGATTGCAGTAATGAAAAAGATTAAGACAGGCGACGACGTCATCGTAATCACCGGCCGAGACAAAGGCCGTCGCGGTACCGTGCTCCAGCTTCTGCCATTCGATCGTTTGATCGTAGAAGGCATCAACGTGGCCAAAAAGCACGTTAAAGGCAATCCGCAGGATCCGGGTGTCGAAAGCGGCATCCTCGACCGGGAAACATCGATTCACGTTTCAAACGTGGCGCTGTACAACGCCGCCGAGAAAAAAGGCGACAAGGTGGGCATTCGCGTGCAAGAAGACGGCAAGCGGGTTCGCTATTTCAAGTCCAACGATGAACTCGTGGATATTTAACAGGTAATAAACGATGAGCAGGCTGCAGAAATTTTACAACGAGACCGTTGTTCCAAAGCTCAAAGACGAGCTAAAGCTGGACAACGTGATGGAAGTGCCACGCATCACCAAGATCACCCTGAACATGGGTGTCGGTGAAGCGGTCGCTGACAAAAAAGTCATGGAACACGCCATGAACGACATGGCAAAAATCAGTGGTCAGAAGCCGCTGATGCGCCCGGCACGCAAGTCAGTTGCGTCGTTCAAGATTCGCGACGGTTACCCGATTGGCTGCAAGGTCACTCTGCGGCGCGAGCGTATGTACGACTTTCTCGATCGCCTGGTTAATATTTCGATTCCTCGTGAGCGTGATTTCCGGGGCCTGTCATCCAAAGCGTTTGACGGTCGCGGTAACTACAACATGGGGGTTAAAGAACAGATCATTTTCCCTGAAGTGGATTTTGATCAGGTGGATGCGATTCGTGGCATGGACATTGCCATTACCACCACCGCCCGTAACGACGATGAAGGTCGAGCGCTTTTAAGTGCGTTCAACTTTCCATTTAAAAAGTGAGGATTGCCTGAATGGCTAAGAAATCAATGCTGATGCGCGAGCGCAAACGCGAAAAACTGGCTGCAAAGTACAAAGCCAAGCGTGAGAAGCTCAAAGCGATCATTAAATCGGTTGATAGCGACGACGAAGCCATCGAAGCCGCGGTTATTGCTCTGTCAAAACTGCCGCGCGATTCGAGTCCGTCTCGTCAGCGTAACCGTTGCAGCATCTCCGGTCGCCCTCACGGCTACTATCGTAAATTTGGTCTCAGCCGCAACATGCTGAGAAAGTCCACCATGAATGGTGAGATTCCCGGCCTGCGTAAAGCCAGCTGGTAAGAAGAGACAAGAGGACACATTCATGAGTATGACTGACCCAATTGCGGATCTTTTGACCCGCATTCGAAACGGACAAAAAGCACGTAAAGTCGCTGTTGCCATGCCTTCATCAACGAAGAAAGTGGCGATTTGCGAAGTGCTGAAAAACGAAGGCTACATCGAAGATTTTTCGGTTGAAGCCCAGGGCAATAAAGCCGAGCTGAACGTCAGCCTGAAGTACTACGAAGGCCAGCCGGTTATTGAACGCATCAAACGTGTAAGTCGCCCGGGACTGCGGGTGTACAAGAGCAGCGACGACCTGCCCAAAGTGCTGGGCGGTCTGGGCGTTGCCATCGTATCAACGTCGCAGGGTGTGATGACAGATCGTCAGGCCCGCGCTAACAACCAGGGCGGCGAGGTGTTGTGTCTGGTCAGCTAATTCTTTGAATTGGCGCCAAACCGCACTAGCGAAAAACGGAAACAGATATGTCCAGAATTGCAAAACAACCAGTTGTGCTGCCAAAAGGCACCGAGTACTCGATTGCCGGTCGCACCGTCACGGTCAAGAACGGCAAGAATTCGCTGACCATGAATCTGCATCCCAATGTGGAAGTGGAACAGGAAGGCGACCAGCTCAACGTTCGCGCCGCCGGTGGCGGCAAGCAGAGCGTTGCGATTGCCGGCACCATGCGTTCTTTGCTGAACAACATGGCCATTGGCGTGACCACCGGTTTCGAGCGCCGCCTGAACCTGGTCGGCGTCGGTTATCGAGCTCAGGCTCAGGGCCAGAAGCTGAACCTGACGCTGGGTTTCTCGCACCCGGTTGTTTACGAAGTACCTCAGGGTATTTCGGTTGAAACGCCGAGTCAGACCGAGATCGTGCTGAAGAGTGCCGACAAGCAGGCCATCGGCCAGGTAGCCGCAGAGATTCGCGCCTTCCGTCCGCCGGAGCCTTACAAAGGTAAAGGCGTACGCTACGCCGACGAACGCGTCATTTTGAAAGAAGCCAAGAAGAAGTAATCCGGCTTAAGAGAGTTTTAGGAAAGACTATGGACAAGAAACAATCACGTTTACGTCGTGCTCGCAAACCTCGCGCAAAGATGCGTGAACTCGGGGTGCACCGTTTGAGCGTATACCGCACGCCTCAGCATATCTATGCTCAGGTGATTGCGCCTACCGGCGACAAGGTCGTGGCGGCAGCATCGACAGTGCAAAAAGACGTTCGCGGTGATCTCAAGAACACCGGAAACATCGAAGCCGCTAAATCCGTCGGTGCCGCTATTGCTGCCCGCGCGCTGGAAGCGGGCGTCAAAGAGCTTGCTTTTGATCGTTCGGGTTTTCGTTATCACGGTCGCGTCAAGGCGTTAGCAGAAGCCGCGCGTGAAGCTGGATTGCAGTTCTAGATTCGCAGGATAATTTTTGGTGAACAGCGTTTCACCACACAGTTTTGAATGGGCGTGGCCCAATTTTAAGGTCGATATAAATGGCTAAACACGATAACAACAGCGCAGGCGACGATCTGCTTGAGAAACTGGTTGCGGTAAACCGCGTAGCCAAAGTGGTCAAGGGTGGTCGTCAATTTGGTTTCACCGCACTGACAGTGGTTGGTGACGGCAACGGCCGCGTGGGATTTGGATACGGTAAAGCACGTGAAGTGCCGATCGCCATCCAGAAGGCCATGCAGTCTGCGCGTAAGAACCTGATGAAGGTGCACCTCAACGAGGAAACTCTGCAGTATTCAACCAAGGGTCGCCACGGCGCCACCAAGGTGTACATGCAGCCTGCATCAGACGGTACCGGCGTTATTGCCGGCGGTGCCATGCGCGCCGTGTTCGAGTGTGCCGGTGTGCGTAACGTGTTGGCCAAAAGCTATGGATCACGTAATCCGATTAACCTGGTGCGTGCAACCATCAACGGTCTGAGCAATATCAAATCACCACAGTCAATTGCGCTTAAGCGTGGCAAGACTGTCGAAGACATTGTGAGTTAATCATGAGTGGTAAGGCTAAGAAAATCAGAGTGACTCTGGTCAAGAGCGCATCCGGGCGACTCAAAAACCACAAGGCCAGCGTTCGGGGCCTGGGTTTGCGCCGTATGCATCACACGGTGGAAGTTGAAGACACCCCGCAGAACCGCGGCATGATTAACCAGGTG
>JABDPD010000352.1 GCA_013042895.1 Boseongicola sp.
CGGTGTAACCGCCGTCTTGATTGACTTGGTTGGACGTCGCTTCGATGACAATCTGGCGATCGAGACGCTTGGCCAATGCCATTGAGGCGCGTAGCACGTCTGGTTGCGCCGAACAGACAGACGGAATGGAGACCGCGTGTCCGGCGCGGTTTTTGCGGATGATATCGCGCAAGACTTCAGTCATTTTGCATCGCCTGCCAGGCCGCATAGGCAGCGCCGCGCGCTCCGCTGGTATCTCCGCCTTCAGCGAGAACCAGTGGAGGTGTGGCAAAGCCGCCAAGCTGCGCGGCTTGTGCGGCAAGGGTGAGATCTTCTGTCAGGCCTTCGATCTGGGTGAGGCCGCCTCCCAGCACAATCAAGTCGGGATCTGCGGTCATTGTCAGTGTGTGCAGGAGGTCCGCCGTCAACGCGCACCATATCTGCCAGACCTCACTCATCGCGCCATGGCGCTCGGATGCAATTTCGGGCGGTGTCAGGTCTTGCCCGGTGATATGACGCGCCAGGCGCACCAGTCCGGGTCCGGCGATATAGGTTTCGATGCAGCCCATTCGACCGCAACCACATTGCATGATGGGGAGCCCGTGTTGAGTTACAATGTGAGCGGGGGCCGAAGTATGCCCGAACTCGCCGCCGGTGTGGGTTGGGCCTTGCAGTATGCGCTGATCCACGCAGATTCCGCCCCCGACGCCCGTGCCGAGGATCAGGGCCATCACGGTACGATGCCCTTTGCCCAGGCCAAAGACGGCCTCGGACAGGGCAAGGGCTCGGCAGTCGTTCACGTATGTCACCGAACGGCCCACGGCCTTGGCGATGTCGGCGGGAAATGGTTGCCCTGTCGCGACAAGATTTGCAGTGAGAGCCAATCCGTTTCCTGGATTGACCAGACCAGCGGCGCCAATGCCCACAGGTGCGTCGGTACCGGCATGTGACAGGGCCCAATCAATCTGCTCGGCCATGACTTTGACGAGATCGGGATAATGCTGAGGCGTGTCGCAACGCTTGCGGTCTAGCACTGACCATGCGTCGGCGAATACTTGCGTTTCGATCTTAGTGCCGCCGAGATCAATGCCAACTGCTGTCATGCGGGCACCGGGTATAGTTTTACACCGGAAACCACCCTGCTGAGCGTTCCTTGCCCTGCGAAAGGATCATCCACATTGCAGCCAAGATCGTGTGCCCAGATCACGCCGCGCACCTGCGCTGAGGCAATACAGAGCGGCGCGGCCCATGCTGGTCCAAATGGCATTTCGATGTCGATGTCTCCGCCGGGGCCGACGGCCTCCACGATTGAGAGAGGGAATTGCTGGCGCAATTCCGCGGCGAGATCGGTGTCGTAGCTGTGTGTTGGGGGCTCGGGGCTGGTGAAAACGGTGATTGAGGTCGCATCCGTGACAAAGGACTTTGGACCGTGGCGAAAGCCCAGAGTACTATCCCAAAGAGCAGGGATGTCGCCAGCGGACAATTCCATGACTTTCAGGGCTGCTTCACGTGCTGCGAAGGCGAGGGGGCCTGATCCAACGAAGACGGCTCGGGATGGACGCGCGGTTGATTCAAACATCGGCAAGAGACGCTCGAGCTGGTCGGCGAGAGCGCTCAGCCGGTCGGGCAGATCGCAAAGCTCATCAAAGAGGGCAAGCGCGGTCAGGAGCATCGTTGAAAAGCTCGAGGTCATGGCAAAACCGGCGTCGTGAGTTGCGTCGGGCAGGACGATGACCTTGGTTGGCGCTTTGGCTGTGCGGGTGGCCAAAGCGCTGTCTTTGTTACAGGTAATGTTTAGGCGCGGCGCGGCTGGAGCCAAGGCGTCAAGCGCGTCCAAAGTGCCTATCGTCTCGGTGCTGTTGCCCGAGCGTCCGAAGCTCACGACCAGCGGACGGCGGTCTGTCAGGAAATGTGCTGGATTGGCAACGATATCGGTCGTGGGTACCGCGCGAGTGCCTTTGATGGATGCTGCAATGATGTCGCCGATATAGGCGCTTGTGCCTGCACCGCAAAACCAGATCTCATCGAAGGTTTGCTCTGCAATCCAGGCGCGCAAGCCGCCAGAGTCCAAAGTGGTGGCCCACTGGCGCCAAATGTCCGGCTGGCGATGGATTTCTTGCCATGTCACCCAAGTGTTCAAGCCATCTGTCATGTTGTCTGAGTCACCTTCGAAAGCGTTTCCGGTGCGTCGGGATCAAGGCCGAGAGCAAGCGCTGTGCTCAGGATGATCGGGTATATCAGAGCGAGCAACGCAGCAGCGGCGGCGGCGGGGGCAATGCCGCCTAAACCAGCATCACTGATCCGAACGCGATGCACATCGCAGCCGGCTGCGGTGAATCTTGCTTCTGCCTGATCGAGGCTGTCCTGCGTTTCGGCCAGTCCGGTGTCCAGCATCAGGACCATAAGCGGGTTTGTCGCCAGTTGCAGCGGCCCGTGAAGCACTTCCGAGCTTGAGTGGGCTTCAGCGTGGATCGCGCAGCATTCTTTGAGCTTGAGTGCGGTTTCCTGTGCGGCTCCGTAGCCGGTGTCGCGGCCGATCACGTAGACGTGGCGCGTACGCAGGAGCGCTGCCTGCAGGGCGTCTGCTTGTGGAGTTTGCAATGACATATCGCCTAATGCTTTGGCGGCATATTGGGCCTTCTTTGCATAGGTGGGTTTGAGTACGCTGAGCAACGCCATACCAGCGGCGACTGCTCCAATGACAGATTTGGTCGCGGGAACCGCCAGTTCGGGGCCTGCGCCTTTGGTTAGGGTCACATCGGAGGCACCTTCGACCGGGCTGTCGGGCTGGTTTGTCAGCGCCAATACTTTTGCGCCCGCCTTTGCGGCCCCTTGGGCGGAGAGAACGAGGTCGTTGCTTGCCCCGGATTGGCTGATGACGAGTACTGCCGCTCCGTCCAGCGCAACACCCTCTCCTAGCGAGAAAATCGAAGGGGGCAGCGATGTAACGGGAATACCCAACTCGCGCATGAATTCATAAGACAGCATGTTGGCTGCGGCGTCCGAAGAACCGCGCGCGATTGTGTAGATCGCGTTGGGCATGTCAATTCCGCCAGAAACGGATTGGATGGCAGAGGTTGCAAAGACTTTGGGGCTTTGCGCGGATTCCTTGGCCATCAGGCTTCCGGGAGTTTTATTTTCGTGTGTCATGCCCTTAGTCCATATTGATCAAATTCGCGCCAGGTGGTGGTCAGGTCAACAATGCCGCTGCGAGTCCGCGCTTCGTCCAGCGCCATAGCAACGAGGCCCGCTTCTAGTGCGTCAACAACTCCAACAGGCAGATTGTCAGCATCGCCGCGCAGGAAGGCGACGATGTCGTCGACCATCATGTGATCAGCTCCGTAGTGAGACGAGGCGCGTGCGTCGTCCATCTGCGTGTAGTCGTGGTCGGCAATCACTGATCCGTCCCGCGCCGTCGCTTTCAGGTTCCCGCGGACGAAGTCGCCTTCGGCCATGCCGTGGGTACCCATCACGCAGAAGCGGCGATGTTCGTCCGGCACATTGAGGTTCGTGTGAAATGCAAGCGACGCGCCGTTTTCGTACTGCAGAAGCGCGGTTTGGTAGTCGATGATGTCGCCAGCCGAATGAAATGCGTCATCCACGGCGTTCCAGACAGAGGGCTTGTGGTGCATAATCTCGTTCTCGAGGTTTGCGCTCGGTGCGTTGCCGGGAACGAAGGATTTGCGACCGCCAAAACTTGCCACCTTGGATGGGCGTGATGCTGTGACCATGTTGTAAATATCGAGGTCATGGCAGCATTTTTCGAGCATGAAGCCGCCTGACCATGAGATCATCCGCCGCCAGTCGCGCATGAAGAACGCGCCGTGATAAGGGGCGATATGCTCGTTCGCCTCTAGCGAGACGATGGGTCCGAGGTCATCCAAAACGGCACGTAGGTCGATGACGTGTTGCGAATAACGCAAAACGAGGCCGACCATCACACTGTCTGTGCCGTGCTCGGCCAAAAGGGCGGCGAGCTCCATCGTGTCTTCTTTGGTTGTTACGACCGGTTTTTCGGTGAAGATCCTCACGCCGGCGTTTAGGCCGAGCTTGATGTGTTCAAGGTGAAAGCTGTTCGGGGAGCCGACGAAAAACAGGTCCGGTTTGGATTCGGACAACATCTGTTCGATGCCGGAAAACTGCTGTGTTTCGCGGCGCATCTCAGCACAGGCGGCAAAGCCCTTGCGCAATTGTTTGATCTTGGGTGCATCGGGATAGCCTGGAAACACCTGATCAGGGATCAAAGCCAGGACTTCCTCGTCACTCAGAGTTTCGCCGTTCACTTCGAGAGCCGAGGCAGGTAGTGGATCGTAAAAACCAACCAGTTCAGCCTCCGGCATTGTCTCTTTGAAGATCGACAGGACATGCGCGGCGCGTAACCCGAGGCCTGCTGTGACAATTCTCATTGCTCGAAGTCCTCAGGCGGCAATTTCGGGTGCAGACTTGCGGCGCAAAACATCGCCCGCAGCGTCAAAGAC
>JABDPD010000181.1 GCA_013042895.1 Boseongicola sp.
TACCAAAACAGATCACGGATGAAACGAACAACCAGACTGCCCCCATAGTGCGCGATGGCTCGCGGCGTTTTGGCGTGACGCGGCTCGCAGGGTGGCCTTCCCAGAGCGCGCTGGCCCGGCCGTGCGCCGCGCGCGGTGCGGCAACACAGTAGATCGCAGCAGCGCGCTGCCGAAGAAACAGAACAAGCGTGAATGCCAAAGCGGCACCTGCAACGTTGAACATCTGAGCAACCAAAAGCTGATCTTCGGGAAGCATCTCGGCGAAGCCCGCAACAAGCTCCTCAACAAAGACCGGAAGCGCGCGCATGCCGAAAAACGGAATGCTCAGCACAGTTGTGAGCAACGCAAGCCAGACGACGCGCCATCCGGCAGCCCGGAACGCACTTCGAATGCGTTGCCATTCGAAAAAGGCCGCAAATCGCTTTTCGGACGCCGCATGGGCAAGAGTCATTGGCAGATGCGCCAAGATTGGGAGCGCGATTGTGGCTCCCACGAACCACACAATCGGGCCGATGGAGGACCGTTCGTAACCTTTGTTGAATGAGTTCTCCCAACCGCCCCACCAAGCGCCGAGCCAAAGAGCCGAGAATGGAAGGGTCAAGAGCGCCAAGCCTACCAGAGTCACAATCCCGGATCGGATGTTCGCGGCCAAACCGCCAAAAAGCCATTCGAACCAACCGCTGTCTTGCGAGCCGAGCAACCAACGCGGCCGGTCCGCTTCGCCGAGTAAACGGGCGTCGATACGTGCTGCCATGTTGCGCGACATCCAGCCCAGCACAAGGATTGCTGTCAGAGGCGAAAGACACAAAAGTGTCCCTATCACGAAATCGATCAAAACTCTCGGAATGCGTCTGACACCCGACAGGTTTGCGGCGAGCGTCGTCACGCAATGATCTCCGACAACGTGTCCCCTTCGGCCCGATCGGCCTTAAAGCCCATGAGTGCGGCAATTGTGGGGGCAATCGCAGATTGGTCTATACGGCGATCCAGCGTACGCCCGCGTTCGATGCCCGTGCCGAAGATGACGGCCCATGTTTCATGGGCTGCACGACTGTTGAAATGGTGCTGGAAAGGAACACCCATCAGCGGGTTTTCGTCACGCCCGCAATCCGGCGTTATCACAAATATTGTGTTGTCGCGGTAGAATGGATCGGCGTCCACAGTTTCGACCAGCCGTTGCAATCCATCGTCAATGACAGCAATTGCGCGAGTATAATGGCTTGCGTTTCCCCAGTGGACATAGTCGGGGTCTTGATAGTTCACCATCATTAGTCGGGGCCGAAGTTCCCTAAGGGCGCGGGTTGCTAACGCGGTCAACAACCGATCACCCCGAGGGTTCTTGAGTCCGTCATCGCCGAAATGCGCGCGCCAACGTTGCCAGAATGCCGTGACCTCGGGTGACTGGTCGGGCGTTATTGCGCGCGGGTCAGATGCCATGAGGGCATCGAATTGTTCTTGTGCATTTACGAGAGTGGGCTCATCTGCAGCACCTTCGGCAAGGATTTGCGCGAATTTATACAGCTTGAACCTATGCAGGCTGAGCATTTCCGAGCGATAGGCGATACCGTAGTGGTCATGGACGCCATAGGTGAAAAACTCCTCCTGTGGACGATCCTCGCCATTGATAAGGAGCGCCTTGTGGGACGGTAGATCGAAGGCGTCGCGCAGGTATTCGAAGAGTGTAGGCTCCGTCGGTTCGAGGCGATCATCAAGTAGTTTGGAGCCCGCATCGCGATAAGAGAGATATCGCCCTGTCAGAAGATTCAGCGTACCTTCGGCGTGACTGGTGTTCACGCCATCAATTTGCGCGATCGTCATATCGGGAATAAAAACGCCCCGGTCGGCTAACACGTGTCGCAGATATGGCGCGTATGTTGCGGTTTCGTCGATTGTTTCCAGTCGTCGGACGCCGCCGCCGAAGCGAACGAGAATGACATTTGGACCGTTGTATTCGCGGGCGAAAAGAGTCTTCGGCATTGCACCGGTCGAGATAGCCGCGCCCAATCCGGCATTGAAGGTACGTCTGTCCATTCACAAAC
>JABDPD010000360.1 GCA_013042895.1 Boseongicola sp.
CCCCAAGGGAGAGTATTCTCAAGGCACTGCAGGATAAGGAATGCCAGTTTCACGTCAGCGCGGGTGACTGCGTCTTCGACATGCCACAGGACCTCGGTACGGGTGTTGCGAAAATTGTCACGCAAGATGCTCTGGACTTCGTTTTGGCTGATCTCGACATCCGGTTGGGCTGCTCCGAAGGCGACGCGAAAGAACCGGATTCGGGCGTTGGCGTTTTCAACGGACTCGGCGATTAGCGCGATCTCGGGACTGTTGCCTTGACCGGACATGGTCAAAAGCTCGACGCCGTTGCCAATTGCGCCTAAGGGGCTGATAAGATCGTGACAGATGCGCGAACTGATCAGTGCGTTTAAATCAGTGCCAGTCATGATTGTCCTCGACTGTCTTTTGAGAAGGAAAGTGGAATGTCAGAACTGACCGCGTTGCTGGAACCGGGAATGCTGGTCACGCATCCCGACAAGCCTGATTGGGGTGTTGGGCAGGTCCAGTCTAACATCGGCGGACGCGTGACGGTGAACTGGCCTGACGAGGGCAAAGTGGTTGTGGATGGCAATCGAATTGGACTTGTCCCTGTTTTCGACACGGACCAATGATGATGCGTGCAACCTTAGCGTGTATACTAATTCTGCAAAGACCGCAAGGGTGGCGGGCGTTGCATTGCTACGCTTGGGCCTTTAGAAGGCCAGAACCTGTCTGACGAAGGCCCAGGATGGACCGAGAAGACGCCCATTTTACCACCCGGCTTGCTCAGAGCGAGCGCGACCTGCGCGCAGCGGAACGGCTGCGCTATGCGGTTTTCGTCGAGGAGCTTGGCGGGGACGGTGATCTGGTAGATCACGCAGGCCGCTTTGAGCGCGACCGGTTTGATCCTCATTTCCGGCATTTAATCCTTGTCGATAACCGGCGCAATGCAGAAGCGTTGGACCACGTCGTCGGCGTTTACCGCCTGCTTGACGGAGTTGGTGCGGCGGCGGCCGGCCAATACTACTCGGAAGAAGAGTATGATCTGTCGGTGCTGAGGGCGTCCGGGCGCAAGTTGTTGGAATTAGGGCGGTCCTGTCTGCACTCCGAATATCGCGGCGGGATGGCGATGTACCATATCTGGAATGCGCTTGCCGGCATCGTAGCAGAAGAAGAGATCGACGTATTGTTTGGTGTCGCAAGCTTTCATGGCACAGATACGAGCGCCCATGCTGAGGCATTGTCACTGCTGCATCACCAGCATTTGGCACCGGAAGACCTTCGGGTGCGCGCGAGGGCAGAGCATTTCGAGGCGATAGATCTGGTGCCGGACGCCGAGATCGATCGTGTGGCTGCGATGCGCGGAGTGCCGGCGTTGATCAAGGCCTATTTGCGGCTTGGCGGTGTGATCGGGGAGGGGGCTTTTGTGGATCGTCCGTTCAACACGATTGATGTGTGTTTGCTGCTGGATACGTCGCGTATGAACCAGCGGGCCGCCGCCCGTTATCAGGCGTCGCGCGGGTGAGCCGCGATCCGACATGGGTCGGTGCGGACGACACTGTGCCGCCTTTAAAGCCAGGATTGACGGGTTGGGTTCGCTTGATTGTGCGTGGGGCGGCGTTTGTCACCGTAACGCTGAGCGGACTGCTGGTTCTGCTTGCTGTGCGGTTGTTTGAGCGGCCTTTTCATGGTCAGGCGCGGCCCTGGACTCCCCACATCACGCAATGGGTATGCAGGACTGCGTTTCGGATTTTCGGGATGAACTATCGTAGTCACGGCGAGCGGATGACGCATCCCGGAGCGGTGGTATCAAACCATTGCTCTTGGATGGACATTATCGCGCTGAATGCGGGCAAGCGAGTGTATTTCGTTGCCAAGTCCGAGGTAGCGGGGTGGCCCTTGATTGGCTGGCTCGCGCGGGCGACAGGAACTGTGTTTATTCGGCGTGATGTACGGGACGCGGCGGCGCAAAAGCAGGTGTTTGAGGATCGTCTCAAGGCAGGGCATAAGCTGTTGTTTTTTCCCGAAGGCACGTCGACAGACGGCTTAAGGGTTCTGCCATTCAAACCGACGTTGTTTGCGGCGTTCTTTTCACCGGCTTTGCGCGACATCCTCTGGGTTCAGCCCGTGAGCGTTGTCTATACCGCACCTGAAGGGGCGGCTGAGCGGTTCTATGGCTGGTGGGGGGACATGGAATTCGGGGCGCATTTGGCGAAGGTGCTGGCATCACACATACAAGGGTCTGTTGAGGTGATTTGGCACGAACCTCTCAAAGTTGGCGCCTTTTCAGATCGCAAGGGCTTGGCAAAGGCCGCCGAGGAGGCGGTTCGAAGCGCCTTTGAGTCTTAGGACATCGCCTCGATAAACTGACCTAAGGCGAAGACTGCGTCGTCTTCTCGCCAGACCTCTTCGCCGATGCCAAAAAAGTCGGTCACTGGTGCAAGGTCTCGGATGACTTCGGCTGTCAAAGCGCCTTCTGCGACAACGGGTAATTCGATCATCTCGGACCACCACTGGAACAATTCGCGCTCTGCCTTTGTGCCGTCGCCAAGCGTGGTGTCGCCTGCCGGGCCGAAGGAAATGTAGTCGGCGCCAATCTCACCTGCGGTCATGCCGTCATGGCGTGAAGTGCCGCAGAAGGCTCCGACGATGGCGTCGGAGCCGAGTGACTTTCGCACCGCCCGAATGGTTCTGGCACCGTCGAGAAGATGGACGCCGTCAAGGCCGAGGCGCTCGACCAATCCGACATGGGTGTCGATCACCAAGGCGACGTCAGCTTCGTGACAAACGCTGCGTAGAGCATCGCCTGCTCGTGCCAGTGTGTCTTCGTCTGAGGTCGCCATTGAGAGCCGCACACAAGCGACGTCGAATGCATCGAGGACTTCGGCGATCCGGTCGGGGAAGGTTGATAACTCGAAGGCCGGTGGGGTCGAGAGATAGATTTGCGGGCGCGCGTCGTCTGCCATTTTCGGCTCCGAATACAGAGTGTTGGACGGGCTATAACGCTTTGCTCACTTAGGGGGAAGACTTCGAACGTTTTCAACGGCCAATCCCATCAATTGCCCGCGACGGCTGTCATCCGCCATTGCCTCGTCCGTGACATCAACCATGCCGCCCATGGGACGTCCCGTGAAAGCAATGGGACCCGCACCCTCTATTTGCAGCGCTTCGGTGTGGCGATTTTTGCCGACGCGAAACATTCCACCGCCCTTGTGGACACCACAAAGCATGTGTCCGTTCAGCATGAAACACAGTCCTCCAAACATGCGCTTCTCAACGACGCCCGAGCGATCGGTGAGATCCTGGCGCAAGAGCTCGGCTAGTCCTTCGTCGTAGGCCATTTGATCAGTTCCCTTGTGCTTTGGGCGCATGGACCATAAGACCCCGCACGACCCTTTGGAGCCTGTTATACATGACCCAACCCGCTTTTGTCCTCGTTCGACCACAGATGGGCGAAAACATCGGTGCGGCGGCGCGCGCGATGTGGAATTTCGGACTGGATCAGATGCGGGTGGTTGACCCGCGGGATGGCTGGCCGAACCAGAAGGCCGTGGCGATGGCGAGCGGGGCCGGGCGGCTGTTGGATGAAGCGCAGCTGCACGGGGATCTGGCCAGTGCGATTGCTGATCGAACCTTCGTATTTGCCACGACGGCGCGCTCGCGAGATTTGACCAAACCGGTTTTTTCGCCTGAGGAAGCAATGGCCGAAACTGCGCGTCGGATGGCGGCGGGGGACCGGGTTGCTGTGTTGTTTGGACCCGAAAGGGCGGGACTTGAGAACGAGGATATTGCGAAGGCCAACGCGATCATCTCAGTTCCGGTAAACCCTGAATTTCCTTCGCTAAATCTGGCTCAATGTGTGTTGTTGACGGGGTATGAGTGGCGTCGGGCAACAACGGATGTGACGCCGATTGAAGTGGAGTTGGCGGGCACAGAAATGGCCTCGCAGCTGGAGGTGGAAAAGCTGGCGGAGCACTTCGAGCAGCGGCTCGACACAGCAGGATTCTACTTTCCGGAGGCGAAGGCCGAAGGGATGAAACGCACCATGCGTAACTTGTGGTCACGGATGCCGATGACGCGCGCGGATGTACAGCTCTTTCACGGGGTGATGCGTCAAATGGTGCGCTGGAAAGAGCGCGGCGACTGACTGGACGGCGCACGGGCCGGGGCCTACATTCCACGCCAAGTAATGGAGCAGGACATGGCTGAGAAACGCAGCATTTTTGAAGAGGTTTCTGGGGATCAGAAGCCTATGGCGACGGCGAAAGGCGGGTTGATCGACGGAGCGCGTAAGGGCGCGCGCGGAGCGATCCGCCAGTGGTTGATGGCGCTGTTCGCGTTGGTCGTGGTGATGATTGCGGTTGGCGGTCTGACGCGCCTGACGGATAGCGGATTGTCGATCACCGAGTGGCGTCCTGTAACGGGCGCGCTGCCTCCGATGTCTGAAGCGGCTTGGGAATCTGAGCTGGAGAAATACCGCCAAATCCCGGAATATCAGTTGCAAAACAAGGGCATGAGCATGTCCGAGTTCAAGGTGATCTATTGGTGGGAATGGGGGCATCGCCAGCTGGGGCGGATCATCGGGCTCGTCTGGGCGCTTGGCTTTGTTTACTTTCTGTTAACCAAGAAGATTCCAAACGGCTGGACTGGAAGACTGCTGCTTTTGGGCGCTCTGGGCGGTCTACAAGGCGCGATTGGCTGGTGGATGGTCGCCTCGGGGCTAACGGGGACGATGCTGGATGTGGCCTCTTATCGCCTGGCGGTTCATTTGGGATTGGCCTTTGTAATCTTGGGAGTGATCGCATGGTTTGTGATGCTCCTTGGTCGCACAGACGCGGACCTGCTGGCAGCGAGGCGTGCGCGCGAGGGACGATTGTTTGGCATGGCGACGGGCCTGACACATTTTGTCTTTCTGCAGATACTGCTCGGTGCTTTGGTGGCAGGGATCGATGCAGGCCGGAGTTATAACGAATGGCCGTTGATGGGCGGGTCGTTTGTTCCTCCGACCGCGTTTGATCTTGAGCCCTTGTGGCGGAACTTCTTTGAGAACGCCGGGTTGGTGCAGTTTATGCACCGAGTTACAGGCTATTTGTTGTTTGCGTTTGGTGTCGTTGTTTGGTGGCGATCGCGCGGGTCGGGCAATGATGAGACGCGATTTGCGTTTAACGTGGTGGTGGTCCTGATGGTTGTTCAGATGGTCATCGGCATTATGACGGTGCTGTATTCCGCGCCTTGGACATTGGCCATTCTACACCAGTTCACAGCGGTGTTGCTTTATGTGGCCATCCTGCGCGCGCGTTTTCTAGCGCAATATCCGCGCGCACAATCCGTAAGAGGTAGAACATGACAGCCTTTCAAGACCTTATGGCGTTTCAACGCGAAACTGAGGCTCTGAGTCAGGTCATGGGACGGCTTGGCTGGGATCAGGAGACCATGATGCCACCGGGCGCGGCTGAGCAGCGCGCTGAGGAAATGGGTGCCTTGGATGGCGTGCTTCATGGCCGTCGCACCGACCCGCGTATCGGGGAGTGGCTGGAGATTGCCGAGGCACCTGATGAAGCGAGCGTGCGGCAGTTGGCGGAGATCCGGCACGAATACGAGCGCACGCAGCGGGTTCCTGCACAATTGTCGGCGGCGTTGGCGCGAACGACCTCTTTGGCGCACCGGGTTTGGGCAGAGGCGCGGAGCGCGAATGATTTCGAAATGTTTGCACCAAAGCTGTCTGAAGTGCTTGACCTGACGCGTGAAAAGGCCAGCGCGTTAGCGGATGGTGGCGACCTTTATGATGCGCTCTTGCAGGATTATGAGCCAGGAGCGACAGGGGCCGATTTGGAGGCAATGTTTGGCGCGTTGCGGCCTCGATTGGTGGCACTGCGCGAGCGTGTATTGGGCTCTGAACGGGTTGTGCCTTCGATGGATCAGGCGTTCGACGAGGCGGGGCAGCTGGCGATTTCCAATAAGCTGGCAAAGGCGTTTGGGTATGATCTGGGCCATGGGCGGATTGATAAGGCGGTTCATCCGTTTTCGAGCGGGTCTGGCCTTGATGTGCGGATCACGACGAGAACTGAACTTCATAATCCAAGCAATTGTTTTTATTCGACGATCCACGAGGTAGGGCACGCGACCTATGAGCAGAATGTGGATCGTGCGTATTTGTTGACGCCTTTGGGTCAAGGGGCATCGATGGGGATTCATGAGAGCCAGTCGCGGATCTATGAGAACCAGTTGGGGCGCTCGCGGGCGTTTACTGGTTGGCTTTTTGGGCAGATGCGCGATGAATTTGGTGACTTTGGAGTCGCGTCGGAGGATGAGTTCTATGCGGCGATAAACCGTTGTAATTCAGGATTCATTCGCACTGAGGCGGATGAGGTTCACTATAACCTGCATGTGCTTCTGCGGTTTGATTTGGAACGCGATTTGGTGGCGGGTCGGCTTGAGGTTGCAGATCTTGAGGAAGCTTGGAATGCACGTTTTTTCAATGACTTCGGCGTTGAGGTTGATGTGTCTTCGAATGGCGTTCTGC
>JABDPD010000361.1 GCA_013042895.1 Boseongicola sp.
CCCCAAGGGAAGCGGATGTCGTCGACGGAACCACTGCGTGCCGCGTGTTCCCATTCGAACTCACTGGGCAACCGCCCGCCGATCCAAGCTGCATAGGCTTTCGCGTCATGCCATGAGACATGCACAACAGGATGCTCCGCGTCCCATGCCTCGCTTGCTGAGCCCGGGCCCAAGATATCTCGCCAGTTTGCTCCATCGACACGCTGCCACCATTCGGCGCCGGGCACGCTGTGCGGCAAAGCGCCTGGCGGGCGCGCTTGGGGTTGAAACACAAACGACCAGCCAAATCGCTCGGCATCTGTTTCGTACCCAGTCGCGTCAACAAAATCCGCGAATTCGAGATTTGTGACGGCCGTGGCGCCGATCTTGAACGGGCGCAGTCTTGTTTTGCGGATCGGAGCCTCGCCATCATCGACAATCAACGGTGAGGCTGTGCCGCGAATGGCCTTGCCCCCTTCAAATGCCACGCTTGGCGATTTGGGACTGCCCCCGCCGTTTTTGACGTCTGGGCTAGCCACCCGACGCTCTGAGCCAGAGCGTGTGGGCGTGCAGCATGGCGGTTCTACGTCATCATCTTGCATTCGAACCCCTTTGCCTTGGCGGGAAAATACCGTGGCCCTCCCCGTTCTAGGCGTTCGCGCACTTGCACCAGCGTGATCATATCTGGAACACTCGAGCCATGGGCACCATTTTGCGATGTTTGCCCAAACACCAGCAGAAAGGAAGCCCGCTGATGCCACTCTATGCCCTCGCCGATATCGAACCGCAAACCCAAGGTGTAGGGACATATTGGATCGCGCCAGGTGCACATGTGATCGGCGACGTGGCTTTGGGACAAGATGTTGGAATCTGGTTCGGGTCGGTGCTGCGCGGCGACAAGGAACCGCTGACCGTCGGAGATCGGTCGAACATCCAGGAATTGTGTATGGTCCACGCCGACCCAGACTTCCCGACCACGATTGCAGAGGATGTGACGATAGGTCATCGCGCTATTATTCATGGGTGCACAATTGGCCCAAACACCCTGATTGGTATGGGAGCGACCATTCTGAACGGCGCGGTCATCGGCAGTGATTGCCTCATTGGAGCTGGAGCGTTGGTTACAGAAGGCAAGGTCATTCCGGATGGTTCCGTTGTTATGGGCGCACCGGGGAAAATCGTGCGTGAGGTAGATGATAAGATGCGCGACATGATCGCGCGTCCAACGCTCAACTACGTCAAGAACTGGAAGCGGTTTGCGGACGAGTTGCGGTTGCTTGATGACGCCTGATGTCAGGAAAGTGTCATGCCGCCATCGATGACTATGGTCTGCCCGGTGATCATGGCGGCCCCGGTAAGCAGGAAGGTGATGAGTTCGGCCACATCTTCGGGCTGCACATGGCGTTTGATCAACGACTTGTCGAGTGCCATCTGTTTGCGCTCTTGCGGCCAGTCGGCAGTCCACGGCGTTGCCACCTGCCCCGGTGCGACAGCATTAACCCGCACATCCGGGGCTAGGCCACGCGCCAACGATCGGGTGACGCTGACAACGCCAGATTTGGTGGCCGCATAGGGCGTGCTGCTGCCTTGCAGGCCAACGCCTGACGTGCTCGCTGTGTTCACAATTGCTCCACCGGATGCCTTGAGTGCACCTGCGGCAGCTTTCGATATGCGGAAAACGCTGATAAGATTAGTGGTCAGAAGCGCCTGCCAAAGTTCTTCGGTGATTTCGTCGAGATTGGAAGGGGGTATCGGGTCTTTTGTGCCTGAGATACCTGCGTTGTTCACAAGGTAGTCCAGCCCACCCATTTTCGCGATGGTCTTTTCCACCATAGCCTCCGCTGTGCCCGGTTCGGCCACGTTGCCGGGTGCAGAGATCACATTAAGCCCCGCTTTGGTCAGGCGGGCGACTTGCTCCGCCCCGGCAGGATCGCCTTCAAGGTGGTTGATAGCAACTTGCGCACCGCGCTCGGCCAACATGGTGACAGTCGCCAGCCCAATACCCGATGCGCCGCCGGTGACAAGCGCCTTCTTCCCGGTCAAATCCTGATGTGTCATGTGCTTGTCCCTCTCTTGGT
>JABDPD010000364.1 GCA_013042895.1 Boseongicola sp.
GACCTGCGGCGACGATGACTGCGCCAACTGTCACTGATCGATCTTTCTATTCATATCTTTCGTCTAGGCAATGGAGATGCCTGTGACAATGCTCGCATTACTGTGGATAATTGCTCAATAATTAGGCATATGCTGTTTAGAGTGGCTTTTTTGACCTCTTGGATTTGATGCTCGGCGTCAGAAAGCTAACATGTACACTGACCGCCCAAGGAATAAGCATGACGATTGCTGTTGGTTCAATGTTACTCGATCCCCCTGTGTTTCTGGCCCCAATGGCCGGAATCACCGACCTTCCGTTTCGACGGTTGGTTGCGTCTTTTGGGGCAGGTTTGGTGGTGAGCGAAATGGTCGCTAGTCAGGAAATGGTGCAAGCCAAGCCTGGTGTGCGCGAAAAGGCCGAGCTTGGGTTTGGTGAGCAGGCGACATCGGTGCAGCTTGCGGGGCGGGATGCCTATTGGATCGCTGAGGCTGCGCGGGTCGTAGAAGCGAATGGTGCAAAGATTATCGACATCAACATGGGATGCCCGGCCAAAAAGGTGACGGGTGGGCTTTCCGGTTCCGCCCTAATGAAGACGCCGGATCATGCGTTGACGTTGATTGAAGCAGTGATTGAAGCCGTCGATGTGCCGGTGACGCTGAAGATGCGGTTGGGATGGGACGATGATTGTCTAAATGCACCGGACATAGCGCGACGTGCAGAGCTCGCAGGTATTCGAATGCTGACAATTCACGGACGGACTCGCTGCCAGTTTTACAAGGGACAGGCGAACTGGAAGGCAATTCGTGAGGTGAAGGATGCCGTGTCCATACCGGTGATTGCGAATGGAGATATTATTGATGTTGCGTCGGCAAAGGCGGCCTTGGCGGCGTCGGGCGCAGATGGTGTCATGGTTGGGCGAGGGGCGCAGGGCGCGCCTTGGCGATTGGCTGAAATTGCGCATGCGCTCGGTTGGATTGAGGCGCCACGTATCCCGCGAGGTCGCGACTTCGTGGAAATGGTTCGCAGACATTTCGAGGAGACAATTGCCTTTTATGGACTGGAATTGGGCAGCCGCGTGGTGCGCAAACATCTGGGATGGTACATGGATCACGTGGGGACTGAAGCGGTTTTGCGCAGAGCCGTTTTGACCGGAAGTGCCGAAGAGGTGCGCCGTCTGTTGCCAGATGCCATGACCGACAAGGTGGCGGCGTGAATACCTTTCAGGATAATCTATGGCTGTCTTTGCCGATTCCGGCGTTCTTGATTGATCCCGGCGATGTGATCTCGGAGGTGAATCCTGCAGCCGAGAGCTTTCTGAATGCAAGCGTGAGGTCGGTGCGCGGAGCGCCGATTTTTGATGTGCTGGCGATCGACTCGCCGATTGACGATGCATTTCGCCGGGTGCGGAAGGATCAGTCGTCATTGTTCATGAACAATGTGGATGTTGGGACTGGAAGCGTAGCGCCGGTGCGTTCGAATGTTCAGATCGCTCCAATGTCTCAAATGCCGGGATTTGTGCTGGTTTTGATGGAGCCGCGTGGACTTGCGGATCGGTTGGGCAGGTCTTTGTCGGTAAAGTCGGCGGCAAAGTCCGCTATTGGGATGGCCGAAATGCTGGCCCATGAGATCAAGAACCCATTGGCGGGGATAACCGGGGCGGCGCAGCTTCTAAGCATGGGGCTTTCGGGAGATGATCTGGAGCTAACTGATCTTATCGTCAGCGAAAGTCGACGGATCGTGAAACTTCTGGAACAGGTAGAGCAGTTCGGCAACCTGAGGCCACCGGAGCGCAAGCCTGTCAACGTGCACGACCTTTTGGATCGGGCGCGCAAATCTGCGATGATTGGGTTTGCAGCTCATATGTCCATCATCGAGGAATATGATCCGTCTTTGCCATCAACCTATGTGGATGGCGACCAGTTGCTGCAAGTGTTTCTGAACCTTTTGAAGAATGCGGCCGAGGCGGCCGGGGATGCTCCGGGAACCATCCGTATCCGGACGTTCTACGAGATGTCGCTGCGCTTGCGCCGCAAGGACGGGACAGGCTCATTGCCGCTTCAGGTTGAGATCATTGATGATGGTCCCGGGCTGCCGGCTGAGATCGCCCAGAACGTATTCGATCCGTTCATTTCTGGCCGTGAAAACGGGACAGGTCTTGGGCTCGCACTGGTGAGCAAGATCATCTCGGACCATGACGGCTGGATTAGTGTGGACAGCGTTCCAGGCCGCACTGTTTTTAGAATTTCTCTCCCTATCGCGCCGAAGGATGACTGACGCAATGCCAGGGAAACACTTAGGAGGCACACACTAATGGACGGCACAATTTTGGTCGCGGATGACGACAGAACCATCCGAA
>JABDPD010000374.1 GCA_013042895.1 Boseongicola sp.
CCCCAACAGCCTGCGCCGCACGTCGGGCCGGTTCGACACGCGATATGTGCTTTGCGAACGGCCCACGGTTATCACCGGTGGTGAACTTAGCCTGTCAATGCTGGACCTGGTCTATAACCCCACGGCGCGGACCTATCAGGCGCCGCTTCAGCTTAAATCGACCGGCGGCATCTTCATTGTCGACGACCTTGGCCGTCAGAAAGAGCCGCCGCAGTCGATCGTCAACCGCTGGATCGTGCCGCTGGAAGAAAGCAAGGGTATCCTCGCCCTGCAATCGGGTGAGAAATTCGAGGTGCCCTTCGACACGCTGGTGATCTTCTCCACCAACTTCCACCCGAACGAAATCTTCGACAAAGCGGCCCTTCGACGGATCTTCTTCAAGATCAAAATCGATGGTCCCGATCAGGAAGATTATCTGAAGATCTTCGCCATGGTCGCGCGGAAACGCAAAATGCCGTTGGACGAGGATACTTTGGTCTATCTGATCAAGCACAAGTACCCAACGATCGACAACATCTATGCGAACTACCAGCCAATCTTCCTTGTGGATCAGATGATCTCGATCTGCGAATTCGAGGGCATCCCCTACCAGATGTCGCCCGAGTTGATTGACCGTGCCTGGGCGAATATGTTCGTGAAGGAAGAGAAGATTGTGCACTAAGTTCGCTGGCATGCGATCGCAATAATTCTCACCAATTGGAAAGGCCCGGGTTTCCCCGGGCTTTTTTGCGGACTACATCAGACATATGTCCGCAATCCCTCCCAATTTCCATGGATGGTTCGCCTCTCGGGGTTGGACTATTCACCCCCATCAACAGGAAGTGGCAGCGCGCGCGGCCTCTGCGTCGTTGCTACTGATTGCCCCAACAGGTGGTGGCAAAACGCTCGCAGGCTTTCTGCCTACTCTCGCCGAGCTCTCTGATGGAGCGCACAAAGGCTTGCACACCGTCTATGTCTCGCCCCTCAAAGCGCTCGCCGCAGACATCAGGCGCAACCTCGGCACGCCCATCGAAGAAATGGGCCTGCCGATCCGCGTTGAAGACCGCACCGGCGACACTTCCGCTTCCCGCAAAAAACGCCAGAGAGCCGACCCGCCTCATATCCTTCTAACAACGCCCGAAAGCCTTGCACTCCTACTCACATATGAAGATGCCCCAAAGATGTTTGCAGGGTTATCGCGTGTGATTGTTGATGAAATACATGCGCTTAGCGAGAGCAAACGCGGTGACCAGCTTATGCTCTGCTTGGCGGAGCTGCAGGAACTTGCTCCGAACATACGCCGCGTCGGACTGTCGGCAACGGTCGAAGATCCAAACGCAATCGCTCACTTCCTCGCAAGACACCCAGACCCTTGCCCGGTACTCTACGCCGACCCCGGTCCCGCACCGGACATCTCGATGCTGGAAACCGAAGAGCTACCGCCGTGGTCCGGCGGCGGAGGCAAATACGCCATCCCGCGTGTTCTCGAAGAGATCCGCAAACACAAGACCACACTCATTTTTCACAACACGCGCGCCCAAGCTGAGATTTTCTTCCATGAACTCTGGCTTGCGAACGACGAAAGCCTCCCGATCGGCATTCACCACGGCAGTCTGTCGCGCGAGCAACGCGAACGAGTCGAAGCCGCAATGGTCCGTGGTGATTTGCGCGCCATCGTCGCCACTGGCTCGCTCGACCTCGGCATTGACTGGGGTGACGTAGACCTAGTCATTCAGATCGGTGCGCCCAAGAATGTGAAACGTCTCGTCCAGCGCATTGGCCGAGCAAACCACACCTACAACGCGCCCTCCAAAGCCTTGGTCGTCCCGGCCAATAGATTCGAAGTCGTCGAATGCGTTGCCGCTCTGGGCGCGGTTCGCGAATCCGATCTCGACGGCGAACCTCGGGGACGCGCTCCACGCGATGTCCTTTGCCAACACATTCTAATCCGGGCCTGTCGTGGCCCTTTTGACGCCGAGACGCTATTTCGCACCTTCACATCAACCGGCGCCTTCTCGGATCTGAGCCGTGACGCGTTTGACAAGTGCCTCGATATGGTCGCAACCGGCGGTTATGCGCTACGCGCCTATGATCGTTGGCAGCGCCTGCAACAACAGAGCGATGGGCGATGGCAATTGCGCGACCCCCGCGCGGCCCAACAGATCCGCATGAACCTTGGCACTATTCAAGACACCGACACCCTGAAAGTTCGACTGAAAGGCAGAGCTGGACGCCCTCTAGGCGAAATTGAGGAAGGCTTCGCCGCAACACTTACTCCGGGTGATACATTTCTGATCGGTGGCCGTGTGGTGCGCTACGAGGGTTTGCGCGAACTCACAGTAGAAGTCACTCGCCGTGCCAACAAGCCACCCAAAATCGCTACATTCATGGGCACGAAGTTTGCAACCTCGACACAACTATCCGAGCGAATTCTCAAGACCTTCCGCCAAGACAGCTGGCCAGAACTTCCAAAGCACACAGCAGATTGGTTGGCACTCCAGAAAAGCGTCTCAAAGCTTCCCGCTGCCGATCGACTCCTCATTGAGAGCTTTCCCCATGACGGCCGGCATCATACCTGCGTATACGGTTTCGCCGGCCGCAACGCCATGCAAACATTAGGTTTATTAGTTACCGAACGCATGGAAGCCGCAGGTCTAGACCCACTGGGATTTGTTTCGACTGACTACGCCGTGCTGATCTGGGGCCTCAACCAGGTCCCGGATCCCGAGCCCCTTTTTGATGGCGAGAATCTTAGGGAGGCGTTTGAAAGCTGGTTGTCGGGCAATGCGGTAATGAAGCGAACCTTCCGAGCTTCGGCAACAATTGCGGGGCTTTTGGAGCGCAACTGGGGTCACCAGCGACGCACCAGCCGACAAGCGAGTTTCTCCTCGGACATTCTCTACGACACCCTTAACAAATACGATCCTGATCATCTGATGCTCGACATTACGCGTGACGAAGCCATGAAGGGTTTGGTAGACTTTGGAAGAATCGAAAATATGCTTGAGCGTACAAACGGCCGAACGGATCACGTCGTATTGAACCGAGTAACTCCTTTGGCAGCCCCGCTCTTCCTTGAACCCGGACGTGTTCCTGTTTTCGGAGAAGGTCGCGAGCGACTGGTCGAGCAGGAAGCCGAGCGCTTGATGCAAGCTTCAGGCCTGGACGACCTGCCGGCTCCGTCAAAGGCAACTTGGCGGGTTCCCTACTAATCGCGTTCTTTCTCCTCGGCGCTCAGCATTCATCCCCCTCAAAACGCTTCAGAACTGATTAGCTTCTCACGCTATCTGGCTATCGCTTGCTTGCATCTCCGCCCAAGACCCGCCAAGAACGAAGCATGAACGAGATGATCGATTTCCAAGGCGAAGACCTCCAGTTGCGCCGTTCCGGTGCTCTTTTCTGGCCAGCCCGGAAAATGCTGACCGTCTCTGATCTCCACCTTGGAAAATCCGAACGCATTGCGCGACGAGCCGGCACGCTTTTGCCGCCTTACGAAACGACCGAAACACTGACGAGGCTCTCAGATGAGATTGCTGAGACGCAGCCGGAAGTCGTCCTTTGTCTCGGTGATAGTTTTGATGACGCCATTGCAGCCACCTCATTGGACGAAAGCCATCTCTCAACGCTTCAGCGGATTCAAGCTGGAAGGCGATGGATTTGGATTGAAGGCAATCACGACCCGGGCCCGATGGGCTTTTCGGGCACAACGCTTGCCGAGCTTCATGA
>JABDPD010000377.1 GCA_013042895.1 Boseongicola sp.
GCCCAAAATCTGATCCTCGCTGCCTGCGGCCCAGTCGGGGTGGGCGCGGAACAAGTTGGAGTTCGGGTTGATCATCTCTGGTTCGAACCAGATGCCGAAGGTCAGGCCAAGGCCGTGGATGTGATCGATGAGCGGGTGCAGACCTTCGGGGTATTTGCGCACGTCGACTTCCCAGTCCGAGAGGGATTGGGTGTCGTCGTCGCGGTTGCCGAACCAGCCGTCGTCGAGGACGAAGCGTTCGGCCCCGAGTTTTGCTGCGCGGTCGGCGATGTCTTTCAGAACGTCGAGTTTGTGGTCGAAGTAGACAGCTTCCCAGCAGTTATAGTGGACGGGGCGGGGGCGGTCGCCGTTGGGCCATGTGACGACGCGGTCGCGCACTTCGCGCTGGTAGCTGACAGCGACGCCATTAAGGCCATCGGAGGAGTAGACCGCGTAAAGGGGAGCGGTTTTGAAGTGGGTGTGGGGGGCCGGTTCCATACGGGCGGCGTGGCCGAACTGGATTTGGCGACGACCGTCGGGGAGTTCCTCGGCGACCATGCGGTGACCACCTGACCAGCCGTAGTGAAAGCCCCACGCTTCGCCTTGCGTGTTGGTTGCGCCTTCGCCAAGGACGATGAGGGCGGGGAAGTGTTCGTGACCGGTGCGCCCCGTGCGGTTCTCGCGGTAGCGGATACCGGGGGACCATGCGGTTTTGTTGAGCTGGAACTCGCCACACCAGCGGCCTGAGACGTCGATCATCTCGGAACTTGTCTGGGGTGCAGGCAGGACCGGGGCAGAGAGCCAATGGAGGTGGACGGGTGTCGCGGAGTTGATCTCGGATGTGAGGGTCAAGACGTGCGTTTCGGGATCAAGTGTGATCTCGGCGGTGTACCTCAGGCCGTTGTCCGCATCCGCATAGGTGAGGGCAAGCGACTGGTCTGTGATCTCTTCGCTGTCGTAGCAGAACTTGGGCATCAGCGGGGTGCCGTCCTGGCTACGCAGGATGAGACCGGGCTGGCCGGGAAATGTCCGGACGGCTTCGGGGCAGATCGAGAGATCCGGGTTTTCGTCGAGCATGCCGCCGGTTACGTCGAGGCGGTGAGCTTCGGCGAGTGTTTCGAGGTTCTCATTACTTGGTAACGGCGCGCCCCAGTAAATGACCTCGGGCAAACGCGTACGACGGGCGGCCAGAACAAGTGTCTGACGCCCGTCGTCCAATCTCCAACTTTGCATTATTTGACGGCACCAAGCGTTAGGCCTGCTATGAAGTGCTTCTGCATAATGAAGAACATAAGCACCGGTGGCAGGGCAGCGACGATCGAGCCCGCGCTCATCAGATGATAAGCTGCACGGAATTGCGAGTTGAACTCTGTGATGCCGGCCGTAACAGGCTGCGCGCTTGGACCTTGCGTGAGAACGACCGCCCAGAAGTAGTCATTCCAGATGAAGGTGAAGATCAAAACTGCGAGAGCTGCGAGAGCTGGCTTCATCAGAGGGAGGACGACGTACCAGAAGATACGCCATTCTGCGATGCCTTCTACTCGTGCCGCTTCAATCAATGGGAAGGGCAGCTGGCGGATGAAGTTCCGCATGAAGAGCGTGCAGAACCCGGTCTGAAACGCGATGTGGAACAGGACGAGGCCACGGACCGTGTCATACATTCCAAGGCTAACTGTCAGGTCGCGAACGGGCACCATCAGGATTTGGAATGGCACAAAGTTGCCAGCGATGAACATGAAGAAAATCAGCAAGTTGCCTTTAAAGCGGTAGACGCCGAGCGCGAAGCCCGCCATGGCAGAGAGCGCTACGGCACCGATCACCGTCGGTACGGTTATCAGAAGCGAGTTGAACAGGTACCGCGGCATATTCGATTCAAAGAACACTTTACCGTAGTTGTTGAACAGCTCGAACGACGAGGGCAGGCCCCAGAAATTGCCGCTCGCGAAGTCCGCCTCTGGCTTGATTGAGAACAGGGCAACCGCAAGAAGAGGCAACAGCCAGAGGATCAATGCGATTGGCAGGAGGGCCTGATAGCCAACTCTGATGGCCGGGGTCGATTGCTCAATTGGGCGCGGAAACATCAGTGGGCTCCTTTTTCGTCTTGGTACATCGACCACAGGAAGTAGACGATAAAGCCGAGCATGATGAAGAAGAGAACAACGGCGATAGCAGCGCCGTAGCCCATTCGGAAACCAAACTCCGACAGGGATTCTTCGAACATATAGAAGCTCAGCACCCTGGTTGATCCAAACGGACCGCCGTTTGTCATCACAGCGATAAAGTCAAAGCTGCGTAGCGCACCAACAATCGTTACCACGAATGCGATGAAGGTCGCAGGCTTAAGCTGGGGCACGATAACATACCAGAGCATCTTCCACCCTTTGGCTCCGTCGAGGCGGGCTGCTTCTACCTGTTCGGGGTCAACCGCGTTAAGACCTGTGAGATAAAGGATCATGCAATAGGCAGTCTGCGGCCAAAGGCCTGCAGCGATAATTCCGTAGGTTGCCGTGTTGGGATTGCCGAGTACACCGCCTGAGATTTTCAGTCCGAAGAAGCCAATGATTTGATCGAACGCACCGTCGGTTGGCAGGTAGAACCAGGAGAAGACGAGGCCAACAACAACCTG
Organism: Boseongicola sp.; assembly: GCA_013042895.1. GTDB lineage: Bacteria > Pseudomonadota > Alphaproteobacteria > Rhodobacterales > Rhodobacteraceae > Boseongicola. The sequence goes on from JABDPD010000377.1 coordinate 2,606, forward strand.
GCTGATGACGAAGGGGAAGAAGAAAAGCGACTTATAAAGACGAATACCAGTGACGGTCTGATTCAAGAAAAGCGCGATAAAAAGACCGGCAGGGATCGCGAGAAGATAAAGGAAAAGCCATTTCAGGTTATTCCAGAACGATACCTCGAATTTGCGGTCCATGTTCTGGTCGCCAAGGCCAAGCAGGCGTTCGTAGTTGCCAGTGCCGACCCAAGTTTTCTCGCCGAGACCGTCCCACTCGTGAAAACTGATCCAGAAAGATTGGGCAATTGGGATGATAACATAGACGGCGAAAAACAATATCGCTGGAATCAGGAACAGCCAGGGCGTGACGGCAATCTCGTTGCGTTTGTACCAATTGCGCTCGAGTTGCACATGGGGTTCGGTCGCTGTGGCCATGGCGTTGGCTCCTTATCAAGATCAACACATGCGAAAAGCCTGTTCTTTGGCTTTGCGAATATATTGCTGGAATAAGTGCAGCCCCTTGCGAGGGGGGCGCCCGGTCGGAACCTCGTCCGACCGGGCAATTCTTTTACTGGTAGATACGCTGACGGGCGTCTTCGAGGCGCGCCAGAATGTCATCCAAGTTGTCTGGGAACACCATGAATTCCTGGAGACCTTCCATGCCAACAGAGGCCATCTCTGCCGGGAAGTCGCGGTCGAAGAACTGCATGATGCCGCCGCCTGCGTTGCCGGACAGCATAGCAAAGCCCTCTGCGAGGAACTTGTCGTCGTCGATTGACGCGTTCGCGTTCACTGGAAGCTGACCGAGTGCATCGCCAGAGTTGATCTGTGTTTGCACGTCAGGCGACGTTACAAAACGCAGGAACTCTTTTGCTGCTTCCATATTGGAAGCGCCGGATGGGATGTGGAATGTATCCGTCGGAGCGTCTTCCGCATAGTCCACGCTTGGGTTGATGACTGGGAACTGGTAGAAGTCCAGTTTGCTGTCATCAAGGCCACCGTCACGGAATGCAGCAACCGAGAAGTTACCCATCAAGTAAGCAGTAGCTTCACCGTTCACCATGAAGGGCAGAGCTTCCTGCCAGCTGAAGTTCTGGTGGTCGTCAATGAAGGCGCCCATGTCGATCAGTTCACGCCAGTTGGCAAACGTCTGCTTTACACGGTCATCTGTCCACTCAACTTCACCGGAAGCGAGTTGGATGTGGAAGTCGTAACCGTTTGTGCGCGAGTTGATGTAGTCAAACCAACCACCGGCAGTCCAAAGGAACTTGGTGCCGATTGTGTAGCACTTGCGGCCCGAATCGATGATCGCCTGGCAGTTAGCCTTTTCTTCGGCCCAGTTGGATGGCTCAGCCAGTCCCAGCTCTTCGAAGATGTCTTTGCGGTAGTACACGCCCCACTGGTAGTACGTGTAAGGCACGCCCCACTGAGCGCCGTCGAGTGTCATTGCGCCTTTTGTAGAAGCAAGGGCTGCAAACTCTGGCTCGGCCCAAAGCTCGGAGATGTCAGCGAAAAGGCCGGCATCAACGTATGGCTTCATGCGGTTTGCCGCATACCAGTTTACGACGTCCGGTGGGTTCGCCGAGAGCGAGTTCCGGATTTGTGTCTTCCAGGCTTCGCGATCTACGATCGTCAGCTCAATGTTGAGGTTGGGGTGCAGCGCACCAAAGTCAGCCACAAGCCCTTCCATAACCGCGCGTGGCGCTGGGTTAGACATGTCTGATGTGATTTTGAGATCGCCGGACAAGCCGTGCCCATCTGCGAATGCCCCGGCTGCCGTGATGGCAGTAAGGCCGAGCGC
>JABDPD010000395.1 GCA_013042895.1 Boseongicola sp.
CCCATGCGTCCCAAAACCTCGCCGCGCGCTAAGCGTCGTCCAACTTCAACCGAGCGCGACTCCAGATGAAAATAACGCGTGAACACCCGCCTCCCCTGAGCGTCTATCCCATGGTCAATCCGCACCCGGTTGCCATAAATCGGCTCCCACCATGACGCCTGCACAATCCCTGGCGCCGCCGCCAAAACCGGCGTGCCCCGCACCCCCCAAAGATCAATCCCCTCATGACGATCTGTGGTCGTGCGCGACACCAAAAACTGCTGTGAAATATACGTCGCATCTGGCGGCATCGAGACCTCGATTGGCTCCGGCGCCTCTGAACGGTACTGTGCTGCCTGCCCGACCCGCTCCACGCCACAGCCCGCCAAACCGAGCACTATTCCCCAACCCCAAATCCAGCGCATGTCAATTCCTCCTGCCCTCACTACAAACCTCAACACCCGCCTTAAGAGCAATAAAATTTGACCAATTCTACGCTTCTTCTGTTTAAAAATATCCAATCCACCCCCTCGGCGTCCCACACCCCATTGCACGCACCTGCCTCCACGGCTAGACCCGTCCTGTCCCAAGACAACCGGAGGTTTCCACATGGCCGCGTATCAATATGTCTACCACATGGATGGTGTGTCCAAAGCCTACCCCGGTGGCAAAAAACTCTTTGAAAACATCCGCCTCTCATTTCTGCCCGGTGTCAAGATTGGTGTCGTCGGCACCAACGGCGCGGGTAAATCCACGCTCATGCGCATTATGGCGGGCTTGGATAAGGATTTCTCGGGCGAGGCCTGGGCAGCAGAAGGCGCGCGTGTCGGCTACCTCCCCCAAGAACCCCACCTCGTTGAAAGCCTTAACGTACGCGAAAATGTCATGCTGGGCGTTGCGTCCAAAAAGGCCAAGCTCGACCGCTTTAACGAGCTAGCCATGAACTACTCGGACGAGACCGCCGACGAAATGGCCGCCCTTCAGGACGAGATCGACAGCAACAACCTTTGGGATCTCGACAGCCAGATCGATGTCGCCATGGAAGCACTTCGCTGCCCTCCCGATGACGCTGATGTCTCGACCCTGTCTGGCGGTGAAGCCCGTCGCGTTGCGCTGTGCAAACTCCTGCTCGAAGCACCCGATATGCTCCTCCTTGACGAGCCGACCAACCACCTCGACGCCGAGACCATCGCCTGGTTGCAACAGCACCTGATGGACTACAAAGGCACAATCCTGATCGTCACCCACGACCGGTATTTCCTCGACGATATCACCGGCTGGATCCTCGAACTCGATCGCGGCCGCGGCATTCCTTATGAAGGCAACTACTCAAGCTGGCTCGAACAAAAAGCCAAACGCCTGCAGCAGGAAGCCCGCGAAGATAAATCCCGCCAGAAGACACTGGAACGCGAACTCGAGTGGATGCGTCAGGGCCAGAAAGCCCGTCAAGCCAAGCAAAAGGCCCGGATCAACGCCTATAACGACCTCGCCAACCAGTCCGAGCGCGAAAAACTCAGCCGCGCCCAGATCATCATCCCGAATGGCCAGCGTCTTGGCTCGAAGGTGATCGAGGTGAATGGCCTCAACAAACACATGGGCGACAAGCAACTGATCGAGGACCTCTCCTTCAGCCTGCCCCCCGGAGGTATCGTCGGCGTCATCGGCCCCAACGGAGCGGGGAAAACCACGCTCTTCCGCATGTTGACAGGTCAGGAACAGCCCGACAGTGGTACCGTGGAATACGGCGATACGGTCGATCTGTCCTATGTCGACCAATCCCGCGATGCGCTCGATCCCAACGCCACCGTCTGGGAGGAAATCTCCTCAGGTGGCGAAGTGATTCAGCTTGGCGACGCGCAAATGAACTCCCGTGCCTACTGCTCGGCCTTCAATTTCAAAGGCGGCGATCAGCAGAAAAAGGTCGGCAGCCTCTCGGGCGGTGAACGCAACCGAGTCCACATGGCAAAGCTTTTGAAAACCGGCGGCAATGTGCTTCTCCTCGACGAACCTACCAACGACCTTGACGTGGAAACGTTGCGGGCGCTTGAAGATGCCCTTGTCGATTTCGCCGGTTGCGCCGTAGTCATCTCCCACGACCGCTTCTTCCTCGACCGCATTTGTACCCACATCCTTGCCTTCGAGGGCGAAGCCCACGTCGAATGGTTCGAAGGCAACTTCGAGGATTACGAGGAAGACAAGAAGCGGAGACTGGGGCCGGATGCACTGGAGCCCAAGCGGATCAAGCATAAGAAATTCACGCGGTGAAATCGGCGGCAAGGCTTGCGAATACCGCGGTCGGTCACGCAAGAAATTTCTACAGAAATTCCACGCATGCGGCGGATGCGCGCGAGGGCCAAAAGAACATCGTGCAGGCATTGCCAGACCGTGCGCTTGAGCCTGCGCTCAGAAAAGAGATCAAGACTTACGCGACGAAGCACTTCGGCTCCAAAGCCTTTGCACCTTGGCTTGAAACTTACGCAGCTTGGCGGGGAGAGTTCGTAGAAGGCTGTCTGCCCGACAACTACCACAACCAGTACGTCGTCCCCCACGCGATGGGCCCGCACGTCGGAACGCTTCGAAACACATTGGCGCGGAGGATTCTTGAGACCGACAGGCTGCCTGACATCGGATACATTCTCCACGGTCGATTGTACGACGTTGATGCAAAGCCCGTTGATATCACATCGTTTCAAAGAGCTGCCTTCGCAAAGCATCCCCACGTCTATGTAAAAGCCGCAAAAAGCCTTCAGGGTCTCGGGGTGCAGCGCGCGTCGGCCAACAATCTTGCCCAGATTGTCGCCAAGACGAAAAACGCGGTCATTCAGTATCCCGTCGAGGTGCATCCCGATCTTGCGGCATTGTCTTATGAAGCAGCGACCACAATCCGGATCACCACCGTTCTGGACAAAGATGGCCCGCGACCGGTTGCCAGCTTTTTACGAACGGGTCGCCCTTCCGAAACCCACATCAAAGCCGACACCGAGATTAATTTCATCGTCGCAATTGAAACCGGAGACGTGGCCGCAAAAGCAATGCTCGGAAAGTGGCAACCAATTTCCCGGCACCCGGATACAGGCGCGCCGTTCCAGTCAGTCCGCATCCCGGCATTTGATGAAATGAAGGCGCAAGCCGTAGAGCTTCACGCGCGCATTCCCCAGTACCTGTACCTCGGCTGGGACGCGACAGTCACGCCAAGCAGCGACATCATGTTC
>JABDPD010000397.1 GCA_013042895.1 Boseongicola sp.
CCTTAAGACAAGCCGGATCATGGGGGACGTGTTTCGCGAATTTCGTGATGATCCGACATTGCGTGTCGCTATTTTGCGGGCTGCTGGAGACAAGTTTTTCTGCGCAGGGTGGGATCTGAAAGCTGCGGCGGACGGTGACGCTGTGGACGGAGACTATGGTGTCGGTGGCTTTGGCGGCTTGCAAGAGTTGCCGGATATGAACAAGCCGGTGATCTGCGCAGTGAACGGCATTTGTTGCGGGGGAGGCTTCGAGCTGGCGCTTTCCTGCGATCTAATTGTCGCATCTGAAACAGCAAGCTTCGCTCTGCCGGAAATTCGGTCCGGGACCGTGGCGGATGCGGCCTCGATAAAGTTGCCAAAGCGCATTCCCTATCATGTGGCAATGGATTTGCTGCTGACCGGGCGCTGGATGGACGCCAGCGAAGCCCAAGGCCTTGGGCTGTTGCGCGATGTCGTCCCGGCTGAAGCGTTGGAGGAGACGATTTGGGGCCTTGCGCGGCTCCTCGCGTCGGGCCCGCCGTTGGTCTACGCGGCGATCAAAGAGGTTGTGCGGGAGGCGGAGAACTCGAAGTTTCAGGACGCGTTGGATCGCATTACGTCACGGACATTGCCCACCGTCGACCGGTTGTATGCATCGGAAGATCAGCTTGAAGGCGCGCGGGCATTCGCCGAAAAACGCGATCCGGTTTGGAAGGGTCGGTAGAAGGTCTTGCTGCCCGACACGTTTCGCGGTCGGGATTTGGTATTTGGGAAAGGGCTAATGTGCAGGTTGGGTCTCAGTTAGACGCGATAATCTTCGACAAGGACGGAACGCTTTTTGATTTTGAGAAGAGTTGGAGCGGTTGGGCTGTCGACGTTCTTGAGCATCTTGAACGCGTTGTCCCGAATTCGAGAATGCCTGTCGCTAAGGCGATTGGTTTCGACCTTGAACGTCGCACGTTTACGCCTGAAAGCGTTGTGATTGCCGGTTCCGCTTCAGACGTGGAAGTTGCTGCTGCGCCGTTCTTACCCCAAGGATTTGATCTGATTTCTGTTTTGGATGATTATGCCGTCGGTATGCTGCCGGTGCCTGTTCCCGGGTTGCATGACGCTCTGACAATGCTAGGGGCCGGACGCACACTAGGGGTTGTCACCAACGATTCCGAAGTTCCTGCGCATGCGCATCTGGCGACGCATAGGATTACTCACCATTTTGATTTTATTGCAGGATACGACAGTGGCTTTGGTGCGAAACCGGCTCCCGGTCAGCTTCTGGGGTTTTGCGAGGCGACAGGCGCGATTGCGTCGTCGAGTGCGATGGTTGGCGACAGTCGCCACGATCTTGAAGCCGGACGTGCCGCGGGGATGGTGACCATCGGTGTATTAACGGGGATGGCCCGCAGGGATGATCTTTCCGATCTCGCCGATGTTGTTTTGCCGGACATCAGTCATATCGCCGGATGGTTAACCGCGCGGTAGGTGGCGAAATCTGAAAACGACAGAAATTGTCGCGAACGCGTCGGCTATGCCCCCCTTATTTCCCAAAGATGTTTTTGAACAGGGGAGAGCACCATGGCGGATGGCACTGAGCGTAGACGCAGATCCGGGGGTCGCGCAGGAAACGCGCGGCGTTCGTCGAGCGACGTGATTTCGCAGGCGCCTTGGACGCAGCCGGTCAATACTGATCGCCCGACCGAGCCATTGGACGCAGAAGGTGTCGAGGCCATCCACAACGGTGCCATGCGCATCTTGGAAGAGATCGGGATTGATTTTCTTAATGAAGAAGCGCTCGCTTTGTTTAAGGAAATCGGAGTTAAGGTTAACGGCACGAACGTTCGCATGGACCGCGAATGGGTCATGGAAATGGTGGCCAAAGCGCCCTCCGAGTTTACGATCACGCCTCGCAATCTAAGCCGTCAGATTACGGTCGGCGGACGCAATATGGTGTTTGGTAATGTGTCATCGCCGCCGAATTACTTTGATCTTGAGACGGGCAAAGTGCCTGGAACCCGGAAGCAGTGCCAAGATCTGCTTAAGCTCACCCAATACTTCAATTGTATCCATTTCGCGGGGGGCTACCCCGTAGAGCCGGTCGATGTTCACGCGCGCGATCGCCATCTGGACGTAGTGTATGACAAGTTAACTCTGACAGACAAAGTGATGCATGCCTATTCGCTTGGGCGTGAGCGTGTCGAAGATGTCATTGAAATGGTTAAGATCGCGGGTGGTCTGTCGGAAGAAGAATTCCAGTCCAAGCCACACATGTATACCAATATTAACTCGACCTCACCTTTGAAACACGATCATCCGATGATTGACGGTTGCTTACGTTTGGTGCGCCGCGGGCAGGCGGTTTTTGTAACCCCTTTCACGCTCGCTGGCGCGATGGCGCCGGTTACGATGTCAGGTGCAGTCGCTCAATCTATCGCAGAGGCGCTGGCCGCTATCGCTTTGTTCCAATGGGTTAAACCGGGTTGTCCGTGCGTCCTTGGAACGTTCACATCAAACGTAGACATGAAGTCCGGTGCGCCAGCTTTTGGAACTCCGGAGTACATACGTGCCACGCAGATGACGGGTCAGATGGCCCGCTATTACGGACTTCCATTGCGCTCGTCCGGGTCCTGTGCGGCGAACGTTCCTGATGGCCAGGCGATGTGGGAAACGACCGCTTCGCTATGGGCGGCTGTTCAATCTCAGACCAATACTGTTTACCATGCTGCGGGTTGGCTTGAAGGCGGTCTCATTGCAAGTCCCGAAAAGTTTGTAATGGATTGCGAAGTACTGGGACAGATTATTCGCTATTTCGATCCCAAGATCACCGCGACGACGCCGGAGGATATTGCCGTAGATGCTATCGGCGAGGTGGGCGGCGAGGGTCACTTCTTTGGTATTCAACACACACAGGACCGATACGAAACAGCGTTTTACCAACCCTTCCTAAGCGACTGGCGCAACTACGAAGGTTGGGAGATCGCCGGAGGTATTTGGACGGCCGAACGGGCGCACCATTTGTTCAAGGAGATCGTGAATTCATTCGAAGCGCCGCCAATGGACGTGGCCGTGCGAGATCAGTTGGCAGATTTCGTCGCGCGCCGAAAAGCAGAAGGCGGCGCGCCGACTGATTTTTAGGAGGCAGTCCATCGGCACGACGTTTCGACCGCGTGATAGAAGGATTGCGCGGAAGATCTGGCCGACATTAACCAAAACTGGTCGGCTTCCAACCGGACGATGCAAGCGCCTAGATGCTCCATTGATGTGCGGGCGGCCGAGCCTATGGGGAAGGCCGATTGGTCGAGGTCAATCGGGCAAATCCGTTCAAGAGCGGTGATCGCGCCAGAACCTTTGAGTTCCAGAATGACCCAGGCATCTGTTTGCAATGTTGTGTAGCCAACATCCGCCAAGCTCTCTTGTGCGTCCGTTTCCGACATTGTCCCGTCGGAAGAAAATGCCAGCATGAACTGATCCACGGTCATCGGGATCGCTCGTATTTTATTTGTATGGCGGGTTTCCATTGCAGACGGTACCGAAAGTTCCCAAAGCTCCTTCAGTTTATCTGAAAGAGCTTTCCGGCCATCTTTTGGAATTGCGACGGAAATTAACGCAATATCAGTGCGTTCCGCTAAGATGCAGGCTCCAAAATCATGGTGAACATCGCCAAGAATCGGAGCCCCAGACAAAGAGATTTCAGCCACGTTGACGGTCTCCTTCCGGATCGATGTGATGGGGAGAGCAGACCTCCAAAACGATATCCTGACCGCGAATTGGACTGAAACCACGGATCTTTTCGCCGTGCCGTTCATTCCCTTGCTTTAGAAAACCGAGTCCAATCGAATACCCAAGTTCGGGCGAATAGGCGACGGATGTCATCCATCCCTGATCATGTGCCATATCCTCAGGATCGCCCGGTTTAAAGAAGTGCGCTCCTGCGGTTAAGCTGTCTTTCGGATCAACCGGTTTGAGGCCAACAAGTCTTAGGCCATCGTCGCGAACCTGCTCGTTGCGATCAAGAAGAGCCGCTCCAATGAAGTCCTTCTTTCGAGAGACCATTTTCTCCAACCCAATCATGCGCGCGTCCGTCTGCCCGTTCAACTCGCTACCCGCGACATGACCCTTTTCGATCCGCATGACGCCGAGCGCTTCGGTGCCGTAAGGCGTCAGTCCGAAGGCTTCGCCGGCTTCCATCATAGCGCGGATCATGGCGTCGCCGTAACGCGCTGGAACCGCGATTTCGTAGGCCAACTCGCCAGAGAAAGAGATCCGGAACAGTCGAGCAGGGGTCCCTCCAAACACGGTGCAATCTGTGCAGGCCATGAAGGGGAAGCCTTCGTTTGAGAGATCCAGATCGTCGACCACTTTCTGCATCAGAGCCCGGGATTTTGGTCCTGCGACAGAAAACTGCGCCCAGGCATCTGTTGTCGAAATCAGATGGACGTCGAGGTCCGGCCAGAGGCATTGACGCGCAAACTCGAGGTTGCGGAACACAAGCACAGCGTTTGCCGTTGTGGTCGTCATGACAAAGTGGGTTTCCGACAGTCTTGCCGTTGTCCCGTCGTCATAAACGGTGCCGTCTTCCCGCAACATCAGGCCGTATCGAACCTTCCCAACCGGAACTTTAAGAAAAGCATTGGCATAAATTTTGTTAAGGAATTCAGCGGCATCACGCCCTTGAATGTCGATTTTGCCGAGTGTCGAGACATCACAGATGCCGACACCATTTCTGGTTGCGCGGACCTCGCGGTCGACACTGTCGCGCCAGCCTTTCTCGCCCGGTTGCGTGTACCATTCTGCGCGAAGCCAGGCGCCTGATTCAACGAAACTCGCCCCGTTTTCTGCGGCCCAAGCGTGGCTCGGTGTGAGGCGCGTTGGGCGAAAGTGTTTGCCGCGTGAGCGACCTGCGAAAGCTCCGATCGAAACCGGACTGTAGGGGGGGCGGAAGATCGTAGTGCCGGTTTCGGGGATCGTTTTCCCGGATGCTTCGGCCATCACCGCGAGGCCCAGCATGTTCGAGGTTTTACCCTGATCTGTTGCCATTCCAAGCGTGGTGTAGCGCTTCAAGTGCTCGACCGAACGGAAACCTTCCTGATGCGATTGAATGACATCTTTTGTCGTGACGTCGTTCTGCAGATCGACCCAGGCGCGATGTTTACCTTTGTTTACGTGGAAGATCGGCTTGCTTGCAAAGTCTTCGTCGTTTGCTGTCGGCACACTTCCAACCTGGCCGTTGGCGCCAAGTTCGCCGGCGATGCGAGCGGCCGTTTTGTGCGCTTCCAGTAGAGTCGCTCCAAGTGTCATCGTTCCGCCGGCAGCACCCGCGATGTGCATGCCGGGCGGTATCTCTCCACCCGGTACAAAACCGGCGATATCCTCGCGCCACACCGGCCGGCCGCGGTGATGACTGCTCAGGTGAACGTTTGGTGACCATCCGCCCGAGACTGCAAGACAGTCGGTCTCCACTCGTTCGCCGGTATTCAATTGGAGGCTCGTTAAACCCTTGCGACCGGTTGTGTTGGCAACGAATTGTCCGTTGCGCACATCAATAATCCGGGTGACTTCGATACCCTTTGCCCGTAAGTCTTCTGCTGTTCTCAGACCGTCGTTATTGTTTGTCAACACGGCAACTCTATGCCCCGGAGCGACCCCGAAACGGTTCACATATGTGCGTACAGCGCCGGCAAGCATGACGCCTGGGCGGTCATTGTTTGCAAATGCGATTGACCGTTCAGTCGCCCCCGCAGCCAGAATTGTGCGTTTGGAGTAAACCCGCCAAAGCACTTGGCGTGGCTTTTCTCCACTACTGTGAAGGTGATCACCTTTACGCTCAAGCGCGCCATAAATACCCTGATCATAGGCGCCGTAGACGGTCGTACGCGTCATGAGACGGACGTTGTTCATACTTGCTAATTTGGCAACTTGAGCGCGCGCCCAATCCGAGCCCTGAGTGCCGTCGACTTCGTAGGTTTCAGCGTTGAGGCGGCCGCCCATCTGGAAGTCTTCGTCCGCAAGAATAACGCGAAGGCCAGCACGACCTGCAGCCATTGCAGCAGTCAGCCCCGCCGGACCAGCTCCAATGATCAGAAGGTCACAGTGCAGAAAACCGTGATCGTAGCAATCCGGATCTGGTTTGCCTGACAATTGACCAAGCCCGGCAGCCGATCGGATTATCGGCTCGTAGAGTTTCTCCCAAAACGCGCGGGGCCACATAAAAGTTTTATAGTAAAATCCAGCACTTAAGAACGGTGACAGGAGATCGTTTACGGCCAGAAGATCGTAGTTCAGGGCCCCGCGGTGGTTCTGGGATGTCGCGTAAAGACCGTCAAAGGCTTCGACCATTGTCGCAAGTGTATTGGGCTCGAGTCGTGCACCTTTGTGCAGCTGAACCAGCGCATTGGGCTCTTCTGATCCCGCCGAGAAGATCCCTCGCGGTCGATGATATTTGAACGACCGTCCCACCAGCTTAACACCGTTCGCAAGCAAGGCCGACGCTAGCGTGTCTCCGGGATGAGCTGTCAACCATTGCTCGTTGAATTGAAACTTCAGAGTTTTTGAACGGTCGATTAGACCGCCTCTCAAGCGATTTGGCTGGCTCATTTTGAACGCCCTTTGTCGCAGGCTACGTCGCGTGCCAATTCAACAGCTGTGATCTCGTGAGTGACCGTATTTCGCGTCACGACAAGCCACGAGCGGTCTCCTTGTTCGTGGTACCAAAGCTCGCGATGCAGGCCTGCGGGATTGTCGCGCAGGTAAACGTATTCATACATCGTGTCTTCTGCGTTCTCTGCCAGGCCATCAGGGCGCTCGATCAAACTTGCGTCACCGAGATAGACAAACTCGGCTGCATCTCGTGGACCAAGGAGAGGGTGATGAATGATCATTAACGCGTCCCGTCAGTGTAAGTTTGGTTGAGGGCCCGCGCCCTTTTCGTCAATTGGAGCACCGCGACGAAAACGATCCAGGCGAAGCTGGGTTGCGACAGGGTGTGGTACATCCTTTGCCAACAAATGCGCGTAGCAGTAGCCCGACGCAGGTGTTGCCTTGAAGCCGCCGTAGCACCAGCCGCCGTTGAAATAGAGACCTTTGATATGAGTGCGGTCGATAAACGGCGAGCCGTCCATCGACATGTCCATCAACCCGCCCCACATCCTGAGAAGTCGCGCACGTCCGATCATGGGTAAGATCGCCATTCCGCCTTCACAAACGTCTTCCACCACCGGCAGATTTCCACGCTGGGCATAGGAGTTGTAGCCGTCGATGTCGCCGCCAAAGACCAGCCCGCCTTTGTCGGATTGGCTTACATAGAAGTGGCCAGCACCGAAGGTGATGACACCAGGGATGGTGGGCTTTAGGCCTTCGGAAACAAAAGCTTGCAAGACATGACTTTCGATTGGCAGACGCATGCCTGCCATGGACATCACGCGGCCCGAGGACCCGGCAACACAGACCGCAATCTTCTTTGCGCGGATGATCCCTCGTGATGTTTCGACTGCCTTGCAAACGCCGTCGTCAATCTGAAACCCTGTCACCTCGCAATTTTGTAATATATCGACGCCCTTTTGATCCGCGCCCCGCGCAAATCCCCAAGCGACCGCATCGTGGCGCACGGTGCCGCCACGAGGTTGCCAAAGCGCCCCTTTTATAGGGAAGCGAGCGTTATCGAAATCGAGATAGGGGCATTTTTTCCGGATTTGAGCTTCATCCAGCAGCACTCCACCCGAGCCGGTCAGATGCATCGCGTTGCCGCGCCGCGCAAAAGCGTCGCGCTGGGCGTCAGAATGATAGAGGTTTAGAATGCCACGTTGGCTAACCATCGCATTGTAATTGAAGTCTTGCTCCAGGCCCTCCCAGAGCTGCATAGACAGCTCATAGAAGGGTTGATTGCCCTCAAGCAGATAGTTCGAGCGTATGAGTGTCGTATTCCGCCCTACATTGCCCGACCCAATCCAGCCTTTCTCCACAACGGCGATGTTTTGAAAGCCAAATTTGTTTGACAGGTAATAGGCCGTCGCCAATCCGTGTCCGCCGCCGCCAACTATGACAATATCGTACTCGGGTTTCGGATCGGGGTCGCGCCAGGCTGGCGTCCAGCCCTTGTTCCCTGTGAGGCCCTGCTTCAGAATTTCCAGCGCATTGTATCGCATCTTTCCGTCACCCTGTTTGACACTTCACCCTACTGCGGTGCAGTGTCTTTGAAGATGCAAAAAATGGACGTTTCTATATCTAAAACAGACATCTCGGATCGCCCTTTCCGGGTTGGAATTGTGCCTGTTCCAGGATTTGCAATCATGTCCTACGCGAGTGTTGCAGACCCTTTGCGTGCGGCCAATTTGCTGTCTGGGAAGCACCTCTATGACATCTTGCATTTCGCACATGAGACTGTCGCGAAGAGTTCTGGCTCGGCAGCTATCGCGGATTGTCAGCCATTGGGATCATCCGAGCCCGTGGATTTGCTGCTTGTTATTGCAGGCGGCGATCCATTTGCTCTGAAGGATAAGTCTCTTTTCGAGTGGCTGAAACGGCAGGCCCGCTCGGGAATTCGCATAGGTGGAGTGTCCGGTGGTCCGGTGATCCTTGCGCGCGCTGGCTTGATGGACGGAAAGCGCATGACAGTACATTGGGAGCATGAAGCGGAACTGTCTGGTCGTTTCACTGAGTTGCAGATCGAAAAGCGTCTCTATGTAATCGACCGCGATCGAGTGACGTGCGGCGGAGGGACCGCGCCGCTGGACTTTATCTACGCAATGCTCTCGGACCATCATGGGGCAGATTTCGCCCGAAAAGTCAGTGACTGGTTTCTACATACGGAAATCCGCGCCGCGACCAGTCCGCAACAGTCCGGCGCCTTGCCGGGCGGGTCACCGAGAACTCCGCATATCCAGCCTGTGATCGCAGCGATGCAGGATCATATCGGTGACCCTTTGTCGCTGGAACAGCTTGCTTTGATTGCCGGTATCTCGGCAAGGCAGTTGAACCGAGTGTTCCTGCAAGTTCTGGACGCAAGCGTGATGCACTATTACCGAGGGATGCGCCTGAAGATCGCACGAAGGCTGGTTCGAACTTCGGCCATGGGCTTCGCAGCGATAGCAGAGGCCACCGGGTTTTCCAGTTCAGCGCATTTTTCTGCCGCATATAACGAGTTTTTTGGCTGCCGCCCGTCGACAGATCGAAAACAGGCCAGTGACGCCGCAGATTGATCTGCAACAAATACAAGTGTGCCAAATTTCTCGTAAATGCCCTTCAGATGATGCGATTCTGAGGATGAAATGACTGACGCACTGGCCAAATACGCCACTCGAAAAGTACCGCGCTACACAAGCTATCCAACGGCACCGCATTTCTCGGATGAAATCGGGCCCCGAGATTACGCGGGTTGGCTCGAAACGCTGACTGATCACGATCCGGTGTCACTTTATCTGCACGTCCCGTTTTGCCGCCAGCTTTGCTGGTACTGTGGATGCAATATGAAGCTCGCCACCCGCGAGGCTCCGATAGCGCAGTACGCGGCAACACTTTGCCGCGAGATTGAGCTTGTCGCCTCGCATTTACCCAACCGCAAAGCCATCTCGCATCTTCATTGGGGTGGAGGAACACCGACTGCGCTGGTTCCAGACGACCTTGCGCGTGTCATGGATGCGGTGCGACTGGCTTTTGATGTCACGGACAATGCAGAGCTTGCCATCGAAAGCGACCCGCGCACATTGACGCCCGAAATGATAAGGCGCATCGGCCAGCTTGGTTTCACGCGTGCCAGTTTCGGAGTGCAGGAATTTGATCCCAAAGTGCAAGCCGCGATCAACCGAATTCAACCACCCAAGATGGTCCGCGCTTCGGTCGACGGCTTGCGGGATGCGGGTGTCACAGGGATTAACTTCGACCTGATCTACGGGCTGCCGCACCAGACGGTCGACACATTGCTTGAAACCATTCGTCTTTGTGTTGAAATGCGCCCAAACCGCATCGCACTTTTTGGGTACGCGCATGTACCG